>JANMSZ010000589.1:0-2415 GCA_031389925.1 Hyphomicrobiales bacterium
ACCGCGAGCGCGCCGGCGGCGTGATCGAGGCCGAGCGTGGCTTTGTCCGATGTCGAGGCGATGGCGGCCCAGGCGGCGATGCCGCACGCCGCCGCGTCGAAAAGGCTAATAGCGATGGTGAGGGTCCGGCGGTTCACTGAAGTTACTTTGCCCGCTTTTTCTTGGCCGCCGTCTTTTGCTGCACGAACGAGCGCAGCACCGCGTTGATGCGGCGCTGGTAGCCGGCGCCTTCGTGCTTGAAATAATCCAGCACGTCCTCATCGACGCGGATGGAGATTGCTTTCTTCTTCGGGGGTATCACGAGGACGGCGTCGCCCCAGTTCCAGTCGTCGCTCCAATCGGGATCGTTAGAGATCTGCGCTTCGATCTCCGCATCGGTCGTATTTCGAAGCCTCTCCAGATCACTCTTGATCCTGCGCGGGGCGTCGCGGGAGATGAGCGTGGTACTTTTTTCTTTCATCGCGTCTTGCTCGTCTCGCCGACATAATCCAGCAGGTATTGCCGCGGATCGTACATACGAACACAATCTCTACGTCAGCCAGAAAACCGAACACCATGTAGCGGACTTCGCCTTTGCGGTCGGAACGTCGCGCCAGAATTGGTCCAGCGAACACATGCTGCGCATCGTCAAAGTCTATACCGCGCTCCTCGAAAGTTTTCGCACGTTTGGTCGGATTCCAATCGAAATCGCGAGTCTGCGCGAAAAACTGCTCAAAGTTTTCTTCCGCCATAGCGAAGCGCCCCACAAGTTGGGTTGCGATACTTTCGTATCGTTCCGAGGGTTCGCTATGACGGAAACGAAGAGCTATTGCGCAGCTCCCAGCTTGGAAGCCCTTCTTCGACCGTACCTCGACATTGATCGTATATACAAACGTATTTCGTTTTTGTCAAACTGTGTGGGCGGTTTTTCCCCTGTGAATAATTAGGAAAACGCCTCGGATTCCCGTCCAAATCCGGAGTTCCGGCCGACGCCTCATAAAGTCTCGGTTTGCCGGCCTATGATGCCCGGACCGAATCGGTAGAACCTGTCAGCCACCCAAACGCCGCGCCAAACGCGGCGGGAAAATCATGCGCTTTACGCCACAATTTCTCGACGAGTTGAAGGCGCGGCTTCCGGTCTCGGAAGTCGTCGGCCGCCGCGTAAAATTGCAGCGCTCGGGCCGCGAGTTGAAGGGCCTGTCGCCGTTCAACAAAGAGAAGACGCCGTCCTTCTTCGTCAACGACCAGAAGGAAGCATGGTTCGATTTCTCCTCGGGCAAGAACGGCAGCATCTTCGATTTCGTCATGCTGACCGAGGGCGTCACGTTCCCGGAAGCGGTCGAGCGGCTGGCGCAGATGGCCGGCGTGGCGCTGCCGAAAGTTTCGTACGAAGATCAGCAGCGCGACGCGCGCCGCAAGACGCTGCATGACGTCATGGAGCTCGCCGCGAAATTTTTCGAAACGACGCTGGCGTCACGCGTCGGCGCCAAGGCGCGTGGTTATCTCGCGGATCGCAGTCTCGATCCGGCGACGCAGCTCAAGTTCCGTCTCGGCTTTGCTTCGTCCGAACGCTTCGCGCTGAAGGAGCATCTGGGCAGTCACGGCATTCCGGTCGAGGACATGGTCGAGGCCGGGCTGTTGATCGCCGGCGGCGACATCCCGGTGCCGTTCGATCGCTTTCGTGATCGCGTGATGTTTCCGATCACCGACATTCGCGGTCGCGTCATCGCCTTCGGTGGCCGCGCCATGGATAAAGACGCGCCGGCGAAATATCTCAACTCGCCGGAAACGCCGCTCTTCCACAAAGGCCATACGCTCTACAACATCGCCGCCGCGCGTCAGGCGTCGCATGACGGCGCGCCCATCATCGTCGTCGAAGGCTATGTCGACGTCATCGCCATGGTGACCGCGGGCTATGCCGCCGCGGTGGCGCCGCTCGGCACCGCGCTGACCGAAGAGCAACTCGCGCTGTTGTGGAAGATGGCGGACGAGCCGGTGCTGTGTTTCGACGGCGACGGCGCCGGTATGCGCGCCGCGTTCCGCGCGGTCGATCTGGCGATGCCGCGCTTGAAGCCCGGCAAGAGCCTGAAATTCGCAAGCCTGCCGCAAGGCCAGGACCCCGACGATCTGCTGCGCTCCGCCGGCCGCGACGCGGTGGTGGAGGTGATCGAAGCGGCGAAGCCGCTCGCCGCCATGTTGTGGACGCGCGAGACCGAAGGTCACTCGTTCGACACGCCGGAGCGCCGCGCCGCGCTCGAGGCGCGCATCAACGAAGTCACCACCGGCATCGCCGACGAGTCCGTGCGGAAATATTACCGCCAGGATTTCCAGGAGCGGCTGCGGGCGTTCTTTGCCCCCGCGCAAAGTGGGCGCGGCAATTTCCAGCAGCGCGGGCAGGGCCAGGGTCAACCGGGTTGGCGCGAGCGGCAGCAAGCC
>JANMSZ010000009.1:0-12896 GCA_031389925.1 Hyphomicrobiales bacterium
GGTCGCCGGCAAGGTTCAGAACGCCGTCGGCGGCGTGAAGGACACCATCAAGGAAGCGCTGGATCACTGATCCCGCATTCCTCGCTGATAAAAACCCGGCCCTCGCGGCCGGGTTTTTTATGGGACGCTGCGCTAGGATGCGGGCAAATTTCTCCCCTCGGCAGGAGCCAGCATGATCACGCGATTTCCCGGTCTAACGCCGACCCGCAGCCGCGCCGTGGTTCACGACGCCCTGGTGTTTACGGTCGCGGTGTCACCCGATGCCGACCCCGGCTTCTACGAGCAGACGCGCAAGGCGCTGCGGCGCATCGACGAGAGCCTGGCGATGTCGGGCAGCGACAAGAGCCGCATCCTGTCGGCAATCGTGTACATCGCGGACATCGCTCACAAGGAAGAGATGAATCAAGCCTGGGACGAATGGGTCGATCCCGCCAATCCGCCGATGCGGGCGTGCCTGGGTGTCGATCTCGAGCCGCCGCATCTGGTAGAAATCGTCATCACCGCCGCACGAGGATGAACAATGCACGCGCCCGACAAGTATAAAGACCTCAAACTCGCCCTCGAAGGCTTCGTGCCGCCGGGGCACGGCTTTCACCGCAATCTGCTGTTCGACGCGATGTATGCTTCATTGCCAAGAGATGCTGAGGTCAAAGTGCAAATCTACAATGCCGAGATCGTGCCGGGCGGCTTCACCAATTGGCATTGCCACAACGGCGCGGCGTTTTTCGTCGCCCTGCAGGGCCAATTCGAGGCACATTTCCAGGAAGGCGTGCTGGTCAAGGCCAAAGCCGGCGAATGCTATTCCGAGCCGATCGCGAAATTTCACCGCGGGCATAACCCGCACCCCGACCTGCCCTATCTGTGCGTCGGCCTGTGCTTCACCTCGCCCGACCGCGAGCACGTGACCAATTCGGTCGAGCGGCCGTGGTGAATTAGGTCAGCCGCAAATCGGCGATCACCGGCAAATGGTCGGAGATCGCCCGCGCTGCCCGGTCGACGTAACTCGCCACCAAAGCCGCGCGCGGCCGGCAATAGATGCGGTCAAGCCGCAGCAGCGGAAATCTCGACGGAAAGGTGCGAAAGCGCGTGCGCCCGCCGAAGGTGCACGACAGCACCTTGCGCACGGAGCCGGCCCAGAACCAGTCGTTGAAATCGCCGATGACGATGGCGGGTCCGTTACCGGCCGCGAGTTCGATCAGCCCATGCGCCTGCCCTCGCCGCTCGCGCATGCTTAAACCCAGATGAGTGGCAACGACGATCAACGGGCCGAACGGCGTCTCGACTTCGGCGCGGATGGCGCGCCGCGGCTCGCGCTCCGGAAACGAAATGTCGCGAACCTCATGCTTTTCCATGGGCCAGCGGCTGATCAGCATTTGTCCGTAGTCGCCGTCTTTGGTCGTCAAGGATTTGGCGCCGATGCCATAGACGCCGATCGCGCCCGGCAGAAACTCGAATGGATTGATGCCGTCGGCAAACGCGCGCCGCGAGTCCACCTCTTGCAAGGCGACGATGTCGGGATTCCACTTCCGGATCAGCTCCACGACGTGCATGAGATCGAAGCGCGGATTGCGCCCCAGCGCGCCGTGTATATTCCAGGTCATGACACGGACGGTGCCGTCGCTGCGAGTTCTCACCGCGCCGGGCTCCAATATCGCGACACCAGCGCCTGAACGCCGAACGAAAACGCGATCCAGACCACGATGGCCGCGCCGAGCAAGGCGAAGTCGGTGCCGGTCGGCGCCGTCATGATGCGCGCGAACTGGTGACCGACTGCCGAAATCGCGATCAGGCCCGGCAGCATGCCCAGCAGCGTGCCGGCGGTGTAATCCAGCACCGGAATGCCGCTAGCCCCGGCGACCAGGTTGACCACGGTGAAGGGCGCGACGGGCACCATGCGAATGGCCGCGATCGTAATGATGCCACGGCGCGCCACCCGCTGGCGGATGAGATTGAGCTTGGGTCCGAGAAAGTTGCGCAGCGGCCGTTTGCCGATGGCCGCACCGATCGCATAGGTCACCAGCGCACTGGCGAGCGCGCCGGCGGCGGCATAACCGAAACCGAGCCACGGTCCGAACGTGGCGGCGGTCGCCGCGATCAGCACCACCACTGGAAACGCCACCAGCCCGCCGATGACGAAAACGGCCAGCACGATAAACGGCGCGGCCTGATTTTCGGCGATGGCCGCAAAGGCGTCGCGTACCGCCTCAGGCTCGGCCAGCGGCACGGTGCGCCAGACCAGCGCCACGGCGAGAACCAGCAGTCCTGCGACGATCGCCTTAAGAATGGTCGCGCCGTGGCGCGCCGGGATCAGACCGCCGAACAGGCGCGTAACGAAGCGCTCGGCGCCGAACGGCCGTTTCGGATCGGCGACACCTTGCACGGCGGCGGCCAGCTCGTCCGCGCTCTCCGGCGTGTCGACGATCGGCTGCAGACTGTGGCCGCCGTGGCGAAGGCTCCGCGCCATCTCGATCAGCGAACCATTGGCCGCGGCCAGCGCCTCACTCACCTCCGCTACCGAGGCGCCGCAATGGTCGCCGATCAGGCGGTTGCGCGCCGCCGTGACGCCCGCGCGTTCGGCGTCATTTTTCGCGACGATGACAAGATCGCATTCGGTGTCGGTGCCCATCGAACGGTTGTTGAGATTGGCCGAGCCGACGCGGATAATTTTGTCGTCGACGACCATCACCTTGGCGTGGATCATGACGGGGACATGGCGCTCACCCTGCGCGACCTGCGGATAGACCAGCGCGACGCGCGCACCGCCGGCATCGTTCAAGGTTTTGGCAAAGCCGATGCGGCCGACCTTCATGCTGTAGGCTTCGAGCCACGAGTCGTGCGACATCGGGCCGACCAGTAGCACTTCGATCTGCGGGCGCTCGCGCAGGCGCTTCGCCAGATGCTCGGCGATCAAAGGCGACGTCAGAAATTGATTTTCGATGTAGATCGAGTGTTCAGCCGCATCGATCATGTCGAGAAACAGCCGCTCGACCTCGTGCACTTCAGCCTGATTTTCGTAGAGCGGCTGGGTGCGTGCGATGCCGATATCGACATCGGTGAAATCGGGCGTCACATGGTCCGGCCACGGATCGTTGTCGCAGGCGATGCGCGGCAGATTTTCGCATGCCGCGCAGGACCAGCGTTCGCGCACCAACTCGCCCAGCGCCCGCGCCGCCTCGCCGTCGACCATCATCTGCACGTCGTGAAACGGCTTGTACGGTTTTCCGGCCTGATCAACGCGGCGCGGATCGTCGATATCGTGCGCGCTGGTGTCCCAGCGCCGGACCGTGATGTCGAGGCCGCCGCTGAACGCCACCGCATCGTCGATCACCACCAGCTTCTGATGTTGCGACGAACCCAGCGGCACGCAATCGTCGAGACAGAAGCGGATCTGGCTCGGCGTATTCCAGCGCAGCGAGAAAGTCGGGAACGGGTCGCGCTCGGCGGCATAGAGCACGGGAAAATCCCACAACAGCAGATTGATCACGAGTTGCGGGCGTTCGGTGACCAGCGCGGTGAGGAAATCGGCGAGCAAAGGCGGATAGCCGTCGTCGACTTCGCCCGACGGCCCGACCAGCCGGGTCTGCGCGTGCAGGTCCCAGCCCGCGACCATGATCGAGCGCTGCGCCTTGATCATGGCGCGGCGGATCGCCGCGAAGTAATCCGCGCCGTCGATCAGCAAAGCCGCGCGCCGGACCGGCGTCACGCGCCACACATTCCGGTCGGGCTTTAAGAGCATTTTGCGGCGCATTGTCCCTCGTGATCCCGGGACCCCAACGCGCCAATGGAACTTTGGTTCGCCGCCCACTTCCGCATGCAGCCATGCGCCCACGCGCAAGCCGTCTTGCATTGAGGCCCGCGCGGCGACACAAAGGCTGGCATGTCCCGCCGCACCGAAATCAGCGCCGGCATTCTCGCCTTTCGCCGCACCGACGGGCTCGAAGTCCTGCTGGCGCATCCGGGCGGGCCCTATTGGCGCAACAAGGACCTCGGCGCCTGGACCATTCCGAAAGGCGTCGTCGAGAGCGGCGACCTGCTGGCCTGCGCCAAGCGCGAATTCAACGAAGAGACCGGGCTGATCGCGGACGGAAAGATCATTCCGCTGGAGCCGATCCGGCAAAAGAGCGGCAAGACCGTTCACGCTTTCGCGCTCGAAGCGGACTTCGATCTGTCGGGATTTGTCAGCAACGCGTTCGAAATGGAGTGGCCGCCGCGCTCCGGCACGGTGCAGCGGTTTCCCGAGATCGACCGCATCGCTTATTTCGACGAGGCGACGGCGCGCCAGAAAATCCTGGCCGCGCAGATGCCGTTCATCGACCAGTTGGCGGCCCGGCTCAAAGCCTGAGGGAAACCCCGCGCACCAGCGGCCAGTCCGGCTCGTTGTGCTGCATGATCCAGGGCTCCTTGAGCGCCGCGTCGTGCCACTCTCGCCAGGCCGGCAGCGCCATCATCGCGTCCATATAGGCGCGCGATGCGGCGCCGACCGGAAGCCCATAGCTGTGCAGCCGCGACACCACCGGCGCGTACATGGCATCCGCCGCGCCGAAGGCGCCGAACAGGAAGTCGCCACTTTGCCCGAAGTGGGCGCGGCAATCGCTCCACAACGCGTCGATGCGCCAGACGTTCTCCATGACCTCGTCGGGCTGCGGCCGCGGCTTGGGCGGCAGCCACATGTTCATCGCGCAATTCTTGCGCAGCGCCTGGAAGCCGCCGTGCATTTCATTGGCCACCACGCGGGCGTGGCTGCGCGCGCGGACGTCGGCCGGCCAGAGGCCCGCTTTCGGAAACTTCTCCGCCAGATATTCGAGGATGGCGAGCGATTCCCAGACGACGATATCGCCGTCGATCAGCACCGGCACCTTGCCGGCCGGCGAATATTTCAACACCTGCTCGCGACTGCCAGGCTCATACAGCGGCAGCAGCACCTCATCGAAGGCGATGCCCGCCACCTTCATGGCAATCCACGGCCGCAACGACCAGGACGAATAGTTCTTGTTGCCGATGATCAGTTTCAGGGACATGAGTTCTTTATTACCGGTATGGCGCAGCCCCCTCAAGCCGGTGACGGGTTGAAGGACTCAAGCCAACCGGGCACCATGCCGCCATGCCGGTACTGACCCTCCCTGACATCCTTGCCATCGCCTATTTCGCCGGGGCCTGGATCGTCTATTCATTGGTCATCGAGAAGACCGCCGCCGGCCGCCGCAGCCTCAATGCCCGCGTCAACGGCTACCGCGACAACTGGATGGAGCAATTGCTCGGGCGCGACGTGCGCATGGTCGACGCGCAGGTCACCGCGGCGCTGCAGAACGGCACGGCGTTCTTCGCCTCCACCAGTCTGATCGCCATCGGCGGCGCGCTGTCGCTGATGCGCTCCAGCGACGACATCCTGCCGATGATGTCCGTGCTGAGTCTGGGCTCGGTTCCCTCGCGGCAATTGTGGGAATTCAAGATGCTCGGGCTCATCGTCATTTTCATCTATGCATTCTTCAAATTCGCCTGGTCGTACCGGCTGTTCAATTATTTCGCGATCATGGTCGGCGCCGCGCCGCCGCCGCAAGCCAAAGACACGCCGGCGGCCAAAGCTTTCGCGCATCGCGCCACGCGGCTGTGCGAGGACGCCGGCCGCCACTTCAATCGCGGGCAGCGGGCGTTCTTCTTCGCACTCGGCTACCTCGGCTGGCTGCTCGGTCCGGTGCCGCTGGCGCTGACCACGACGGGCGTGGTGATCGTGATGTGGCGGCGGCAATTCTCGTCGGAATCGAGCAAGGCTTTCGCCACCGATTTCGACGCTACGCCCAAGTCTTGAGTTTCTAGCCTTAAGCCAGGCTCATCAGCACCGCGATCAGCGCCACGACCAGCACGCCGGTACCGGCGGCGAGCGCGGCGACCACGTTCTCACTCCACTCGGCACGGAAACCGATGCCGCCATAGGCCACCGGTTCGGGCGGAGTTGTGGACTGGGTGTCGAGCGACATAGGCAAAGCCCCCATGAGAGATCGCTGAATGGTGCGTAAGCACGCCGACGCGAACTCGGGCGCCCGAATCGCCCTTGGTCTTGAAAGGATAACGCTGCGGTCCGATTCGGCCAATTATGGCGCGGGCAGCAACACGCCGGTACGGCCGGTGAGCCGGTAGGCGATCAAGCCGATCCATTCATGGCTGGCCAGATCCAGCGTGTTGAGCCCGCCACTCAAGACGCCACCGAGCGTGCCGCGGCCCCGCGGCCGGGTGCGCCACGCCACCGGATAGGCCTCGACCTCAAACCCGGCCTGCCGGAAACAGCCGACTGCGCGCGGCATATGCTGGGCCGAGGTCACCAGCAGCCAGCGTTCGCCGGGTTTCGGCTTGATCAGCTCTTTGCTGAAAACGGCATTCTCGAATGTATTGCGCGACCGCGTTTCCAGCGTCACCCGGTCGCGCGGAATGCCGAAGCTGTCGAGCAGCAGAGAAAGGTATTTGCCGTCGGTCGCCCCGGTGGCGAACAGGCTGGCGTCGCCGTTCGAATAGACGATGCGCGCGTTCGGATAGGCGCGCGCCAGCTTGGCGATCGCGGTGATGCGCCCGCCGTCGCCGTTGAGAATAGGATTGTCGTATTCGTTCGACAGCGTCGTGGCGATGCCGCCGCCCAGTACCACAATGCCGTCCGGCGCGCCGCGCGCCGGGTCCCACGGCGGAAACCGGCTTTCCAGTTTATGGGCGAGCATGCCGCCGAGCGGCGAGAAGCCGAGCGCCGCCATCAACACCAGGCTGGCGACGACGAGGATCAGGCCCTTGCGCCGCCATCGCGTCGCCAGCAGCGCCACGCCGGCAAGCCCGAGCACGATCAATACATTCGAAGGTAGCAGCAGAAACGCGACGGTCTTGGACAGAATGAAGAACATGCGATCCCGCGCGTCTGCTTCGGCTCACCGATGGCCTTAGCTCATAGCAATCGAGATGTGGGGTGTCGAACGGGGCAAAGCGGACCGCCGTCAGCGCGCGCTTTCGATGAAGAATTTACCGACCACACCGATCACCAGTCCCTGGATCACGCCCAGAAACAGCGCCGATTGCTTGAACTGTTCCTGCCACGGCATCGACGACCACGTCTGCATGCCGATAACGACGTAAAGCAGCGCGATGTAAAACAGCGACAGAGCCAGCGCGATCCAGAACACCATCGGACGATCGATCTGCTTATCGTCCGTCGGCGACGCCGACACGGTCCAGGCGCCGGCGAGCAAGGTGAGCGCCGGCACCACGAATTGGCTAAACCAGTTCCAGACTTCCTTGGCATCGTTGCCATAAAATTCATTGAGCTGGCGCAGCACCAGGATAAGCACCAGCGGCGCAACCGCGCAGAACCAGCCGACCGAAAGCCAGGATTTCGCGTTGCGAACGGTCATGGTGCGAGCGCCAGTCCGGCATTCGTGAAATGCCAATCGAGATCCCAGCGGCCCGGCGCGTTGACCTTGGTCTGACCGCCGAGCTCGCTCTCGAACTCATAGACCAGCGCGAACAGGCGCTGGTCGGCGGCGAGCGGCCGGCTGCGCAGCGCCTGAGGCAGATCGAGCGCACCGGAAAGCCCCCAGCGCCGCGCCGTCTCCAGCATGCGCTTGGGATCGGTCACCGGCCCGCCGGAACGCGGATCGGTGGTGATCACGAAGGCGATCGCCCGGTACATCCCTTTCGGCCGCCGCACCGTGAATATGCCGTCGAGCACGCTGGTGCTCGCGACCTTGACCTCGGTCGCCCAGCGTTCGGCGCCGGCGAGCGCCGCGCCGTTCTGGTCGAGCTGCTCGATGCGCGGGATGACGGCGAAGCCGCCCGGCGCCAGATAGAAACCCCATGTCGGATAGCGCCCGCGCCGCATCAGCGCGATCAGCCGGTCGGCGACGTGGCCCCACGTGGCCGGCGGATCGCCGCCCAGTTGCGACAGTTGCAACAGACGCCGGTCGGATGGCGCCGGCGGCGGCCAGGGGAAGAACTCCTCCAACTGCGCTTCGGGCAGCGGCACGGGCAGCGGTCCGCTGGACGAGTCGCTCGAGCGGGGCGTGCCGTTCCTGGCGATGGCCGGACGCTCCACAAGGTCCGTCGGCGCCGAATAACCGCCGCCGCCTTTGCGATAGGCCCTTTTCGCCTTTTTCGCCCCACGCTTGACGTTAGGACGCGGAGTGACGTCGCTGGCCAGCGTCAGGCATTGCGGCGATGCGCGGGAGCGCTGCAGTTCAACTGCGCGACGCGCAGGCGGCAGCGCGTCGAGATAAGCGGTGCGCTGGCGCGACAACGCCGACAGACGGGCGCGAATGGCCGCGGCATCGTCGCCGGCCGCGTTTTGCAAACGCGCGCAGAGCGCATTGAGTTGGCTATCGATGGCCGCGAGTTGAGAGGCAGATTGCGCCAATACCGCGCCAGGCCCGCAAACGAGCACCATCGCCACGCACAGCGTACGCAGGTCCAACATCGGTGCGGCCCTTGAATGACAGCCGAGTTAGACTAAACCAACACGTGCAAAAAGCAATCAGGGTTGTAAGCGGCAGGAAGCCCCCGTCAGCGCGACTTCTTCCACTCCTCGTAGCGCTTCGTGTTCTCTTCGTTCGGCGGATAGAGCCCGGGGAGCTTGGCCCCCTTCTCCACTTCCTGCACCAGCCAGCTTTCCAAAAGCTCGTGTTCGGCGCCCCCGTCGGCGACGAAATCGGCGAGGTCCTTCGGGATGATCACCGCGCCGTCGTCATCGGCGACGATGATGTCGCCGGGGAAAATCGCGCAGCCGCCGCAGCCGATCGGCTCTTCCCAGCCGACGAAAGTCAACTGATTGACCGATGCCGGCGCCGCCATACCGGCGCACCAGACCGGCAGGCCGGTGGCGACGACGCCATGCTTGTCGCGCATCACGCCGTCGGTGATCAGCGCGGTGACGCCACGCTTGACCATGCGCATGCACAAGATGTCGCCGAAGATGCCGGCGCCGGTGACGCCCATGGCGTCGGCGACCACGACACAATCGGGCGGCATGGCCTCGATGGCCGAGCGCGTCGAGATCGGAGCCGACCAGCTCGCCGGCGTCGCCAGATCCTCGCGCACCGGCACAAAGCGCAGGGTGAAGGCCGGACCGACGACGCGCTTACCGGAAAAGCCGAGCGGCATCGCGCCCGCCATCCAGGAGCGGCGGATGCCCTTCTTCAGCAGCATCGTCGTGATGGTGCCGGTGGTGATGTTCTTCAGCTTCTCAATCGTCGATGTCATTGTAGTCCCCGAATTGGCGAAATCACGCCGGCGTCAAACCAAGCCGCTCATCGCGGCGGCGAATATAGGCGACCAGCGGAATGGCGAGCAGCACCATCCAAAGCTTGCCGACGATCTGACCCATGAGAAAGTCGAGCGAGCCGAAAGCGAGCCACAGGAACACGATCGAGTCCACCACCAGCCCAACGATGCTCGACGTCACCACCGCCAGCACCAGACGGCGGCGCGCGAGCGGCGTATAGATGAGAAAATCGGCAAATTCCGACAGCAAAAACGCGACCGCCGATGCGAGTACCAGCGACGGCGGCGCAAGCCCTGCCGAGATCGCAGCGCCTGTGGCGATTGCGCCAATGCTGAACGCGACGCCCAGCCGCCGCTGCACCAGATCGCGCAGCACCAAGGCGGCGCCGATCATCAGCACACCGGAGGGCGCCATCAGTCCGGGCGCCACCGGCACCAAACAGGGACCGTTGGGCAGGCAAACCGTTCCGACATGGCCAATCATCCAATTGGCCGCCGGGATCGTCAGGCAAAACAGGACAAGGAAAATGGCGCCTTCGATATTCTTCCGCATCTCACTACTCATCGCGATCACGTCATCTTTCGCAGGCTGATAAACTTCGCATAACCTTGTGCCCGCAAGGCGCAAGCCGGGCACGCGCCGCAGCCATAGCCCCAATCGTGACGATGCGTGCGGTCGCCCAGATAACAGCTATGGGTGTCCTCGACAACGAGGTCGAGCAAGGCTTTTCCGCCAATCTGCTCTGCCATGGCGAAGGTCTCGGCCTTGTCGATCCACATCAGCGGGGTATGGAGCACAAGCGGTTTATCGAGGCCGAGCGTGAGTGCGACCTGCATCGCCTTGACGGTGTCATCGCGGCAGTCGGGGTAGCCGGAATAATCGGTTTCGCACATGCCGGCGACGATGTGGCGGGCGCCGCGGCGATAGGCCAGCGCGCCGGCAAAGCAGAAGAAGATCAGATTGCGGCCCGGCACGAAGGTGGTCGGCAGACCGTCGGCCGCGATCTCGATGGCGGTTTCGCGCGTCAGCGCGGTGTCCGAGATTGCAGCCAGCGCGTCGAGCTT
This sequence comes from Hyphomicrobiales bacterium, assembly GCA_031389925.1. GTDB lineage: Bacteria > Pseudomonadota > Alphaproteobacteria > Rhizobiales > Xanthobacteraceae > Pseudolabrys. The sequence continues at coordinate 10,312 of JANMSZ010000009.1, forward strand.
GACCATATGATCTTCGCCGAGCCGCGCCGCCCATTGCGGCCGCATGGCGCTTAAAGCTTCGCGCAAGCCGGCACGCACGTCGAGTTCGACGGCGTGGCGCTGGCCGTAGTCGAAGCCGACGGTTTCGACACGGGCATAGCGCTCGAGCGCCCAGGCCAGGCAAACGGTGGAGTCTTGCCCGCCGGAAAACAGAACGAGCGCGGTATCGTTGCGTTCGGTCACAGCCGCCTCAATCCCATTTCGGCGACCAGGACCAATCGACGATGCGGCCGTCGCGACGGGCGAGACCGGCGATTTCCTTCATCTCGGCGTCGGACAATTTGAAGTCGAATATTTCAAAGTTTTCCGCCAACCGCTCGATCTTGCTGGTGCGCGGGATCACGCCGACGCCGTGTTGCGTCAGCCAGCGCAGACTGACCTGCGCCGCCGACTTGCCGTGGACTTTGCCGATACGCTCCAGAACTTCGTCGCCCTTGGCGCCGCCACGGGCGATCGGACTATAGGCAACCACGGCAATGCCGGACTTTTGGCAGGCCGCGATGACTTTGTCCTGGTTGAGGTAGGGATGGTACTCGATTTGGTTGCAAACAATGGGCTCCGGCGACGCCTTCACCGCCTGCTCGATCAGCGCGACGGTGAAATTCGACACGCCAATTTGCCGGACATAGCCGTCGCGCTTCAGCTTGGCCATGGCGCCAAACGTCTCGGCCAGCGGCACGCGCGGGTTCGGCCAATGGATCAGCAGCAGGTCGATGACGTCGAGCCGCAGCCGCACCAGGCTTTCCTTGACCGAGCGATCGAGGTCGTGCGGCGCCAGCCGCTCCGGCGCCACCTTGGTGCCGACGATCAATTCCGAGCGCTGGCCGGAGGTGCGCACGCCCTCCCCGACCGCGGCCTCGTTGTCATACATCTGCGCAGTGTCGATGTAGCGGTAGCCGATGCCGATGGCCTGCTGGACGACGCGCGTGCAGTCGCGCCCGCGCAAGGCCCAGGTGCCAAGGCCCACCAGCGGAATCTTGAAACCATGGGCCCCGGCCGAATTTTGTTCGCTCATGATCCTTATCCGAAAACCGGTCCCCACTTTTCGGGGATCATTCGCTACGGCGTGTCCCAGACCGGCGCGTGCGGCGGACTGACGACACGCATGTTGGTGGCGTTGAGCTTCTTGAGCTCCGCCATTTCCGCGTCCGACAGATTGAAATCGAACACGTCGAGATTGGCCTTGATGTGATCCGGGCTTGCGCTGCGCGGGATGGCGCAGACGCCCATCTGCACCAGATAGCGCAGCGACACTTGCGCCGCGCTCTTGTTGTGCGCCTTGCCGATGCGCTCGAGCGCGTCGGCACCATCCAGCTTGCCGCGCGCGATCGGGCAATAGGCGACCACCGCCATGCCGTGCTTCCGGCTCGCCGCGACCACTTTGTCCTGGTTGATGAAGGGATGCATCTCAATCTGATTGCAGACCAGCGGCTCGGTCGTCACCGCCCAGGCGTCGTCCAGCATCTTGGTCGTAAAGTTAGCAACACCAATATGCTTGGCCTTGCCGTCCTTCTTGGCCTTGCACAGCGAAGGGATACTGACGCTGAACGGGATGTCTTTGTTGTTCCAGTGGATCAGCAGCAGGTCGACATAAGGCAATTGCAGATTGGCCAGACTCTGGTCGAGCGATTTGACGAAGTTCTCCGGCGTCAGGTTGTTTTCGCGCACCTTGGTGCAGAGGAACACGTCCTCGCGCTTGATGCCGGAGGCGCGCAGGCCCTCGCCGTTTTCCTTTTCGTTGCCGTAGAAGGCGGCGGTGTCGATATGGCGGTAACCGGCCTGCAGGGCGGTCTTGACCGCCTGAACGCAGACATCCTCCTTCAGGGTCATGGTGCCGAGGCCAATTTGGGGAATACGGACGCCATGCGCTTCAACGAATTGCATCATTAACTCCTGGGACGTCGGCTGGAATACGAGCTGACGTTTCGCGGCGGAGAATGCCCGCTTGAAGGCGCGCTGCCAACCCGGTCCCCTCCCCGGTTCAGGTAAGAGGGGCCGCTGGCAAGCGGTCCAGTTTCTATGCAGGCGGACGTGACGGCCTAGCGCCGGCTTCCGCCCAATGCCGCAAACGCCGCCTCGGGCGCCTTGTCGATCAGCTTCAGCAGCGCGCGGGCCGGACCGCGCGGCGAGCGCTTGCCCTGCTCCCAGTTGCGCACGGTTTCGATCGGCACTTCGATTTTCTGCGCGAAGGCCGCCTGCGTCAGCCCGCAGCGCGAGCGCACGTGGCGCACGAAGGCCGCCGGGTCGTTGTGATCGACGGTTTTCTCGCTGCCGTCGGGCATGATCTCGACGATCCGCCCATCGGCTTTCAGCCGCACCCGCATCATGGCCGCATCCCCATTTCAAAAGGTGTAGGCCACTGCACTAGCTGATTCGGGATTTGCAAAAGTTAATGGGCCGGACGCCTAGTGGAGCGAATTTGACATTTGATACCCCGTTGCGGCTGGTTGCTCATCAAATGTCAAATTCAAAGCTCCACTAGACTCAAATAATTGCTAGTGGTCCTTTGATTCCGACATTTGCTCAAGAACTTGCGGCAACGGGAT
>JANMSZ010000054.1:0-7171 GCA_031389925.1 Hyphomicrobiales bacterium
GGCTTCGGCGACAATCTGCTGATCGACAACCTGACCTTCAAGCTGCCGCCCGGCGGCATCGTCGGCATCATCGGACCGAACGGCGCCGGCAAGACCACGCTGTTCCGCATGATCACCGGCCAGGACAAGCCGGATTCCGGCTCCATCAAGATCGGCGAGTCGGTACAGCTCGGTTATGTCGACCAGTCGCGCGATCAACTCGACGGCAAGAAGAACGTCTGGGAGGAAATCTCCAACAGCCAGGACATCATCCTGGTCGGCAAGAAGGAAGTGAACTCGCGCGCCTACGTTTCGCTGTTCAACTTCAAGGGCGCCGACCAGCAGAAGAAAGTCGGCACGCTATCGGGCGGCGAGCGCAACCGCGTGCATCTCGCCAAGATGCTCAAGACCGGCGCGAATTTGCTGTTGCTCGACGAACCGACCAACGATCTCGACGTCGATACGCTGCGGGCTCTCGAAGAGGCGCTGGAGGATTTCGCCGGCTGCGCCGTGATCATCAGCCATGACCGCTGGTTCCTCGACCGCATCGCCACGCATATTCTGGCGTTCGAGGGCGACAGCCATGTCGAGTGGTTCGAGGGCAACTTCCAGGACTACGAGAAGGACAAGATGCGCCGGCTCGGCCAGGACAGCATCATTCCGCACCGGTTGAAGTATAAGAAGTTCAGCCGGTAATCTCTCGGAACGAATTCTTTCGCGCTGTGGAACGGGCCGGCTTTTGCCGGCCCTTTCATTTTGCCCCAAGAGTATTCGTGCGGCTTATGACGGGTATTCATGAGGTTAGTATTCCCTGATCTGCGCGCGACTGTTAGCATTCACGCGGGAGGAAACTATCAATCATGTCAGTCACGACCGCGATGCCGGCCGTTTCCAAACCCGCGCCCGAGCTGATCGAAGCGTTTCGGAACGCGCCGACTTCGATCATTAGCGACAATCTTGAACGGTTGCCGGGCGCGATCGGCCTCCGCCCGTTTCACCGCGGGGGTCAACTCGTCGGCGTCGCTTTCACCGTGCGCACTCGGCCTGGCGACAATCTGGCGATCCACAAGGCGCTCGAACTGGTGGGGCCCGGCGACGTTATCGTCGTCGACGGTGGTGGCGACGAAACACGGGCTCTGGTCGGCGAAATCATGTCGAACATTGCGAAATATCGCGGCGCGGCCGGCTACGTGATCGACGGGGCTATCCGCGATGCCGGCGCGCTCGCGGCGTCCGACTTTCCGGTCTTCGCCCGCACCGCGATCCATCGTGGCCCGTACAAAAGCGGGCCGGGCGAAATCAATGTGCCCGTGAGCATTGGCGGTATGGTCGTTGCACCCGGCGACATCATTGTCGGCGACGAAGACGGCGTGGTGGCCTTTTCTCAGGCGATAGCACCCACATTGGCAAAGGCCGTAAAGGCGCAAATAGCGCGTGAGGAAGACACGCTCATTGCGATCCGCGAGGGCCGCTATCAAGGCAGCTACGGCAAATCGTGATCTAGCGGCGGAGATCAAGGAGCGTTTTCATGGGCCAGACCGATGAATTTCATACCGTCGATGATCCAAGCGACGGTCTCTTCCGCGAGCTTGCGCCCGGGCTGACGACTCGGATTTTCGCCGGTGAGCAGGCTATGCTCTCGGTGGTTACGATCGCGCCAAATTCTGAGGGCGTTATGCATCATCATCCCGAGGAGCAGTGGGGTCTGCTGCTGGAAGGAACGGCCATTCGCTACCAGGGCGACGAAGAAATTCAGGTGAAGAAAGGCGACTTCTGGCGCACGCCTGGCAACGTGCCCCACACGATGCGCGCCGGGCCGGAAGGCGCGCGTGTGCTCGATATCTTTAGTCCGCCACGGCCGGAGTACAAAAAAGCCGGCTCGGGATTCGGGACGAGTTAATTCGATCTGTCACTGCGCAGTTTAACGTTCAAACAGTATCAAAAGAACGGAAACTCAAAAACACCCTGGGAGGGAACTTTGAAGATCACACGCCGTACCATGCTGGCGGCTTCGGCCGCACTCGCCGTCTCGCCGCCGTCGTTCGCCGCGCCGTCATCGACCACGCTGGTGGTGCCATTTCCGCCGGGCGGATCGACCGACGCATTGGCGCGGCAACTTCAGCCGGGGTTGCAGGCGGCACTCGGACGGAATGTGATTGTAGAAAACAAGTCGGGCGCTGCAGGTTCGGTTGGCGCAGCCTATGTAGCCAAGAGCCCTCCCGACGGATCGTCGTTTTTAGTGACGTTCGACTCCCACGCGGTCATTCCTGCAATCCTGGAACAGCCTCCCGTCAATGTTGAAACCGATCTGGTGCCGGTGTTTCTTGTCGGCACCGCGCCCTATGTGATCGCCGCCAATGTGGACAAACCGTATCGCAGCTTCGCGGACGTGGTCGCTGCGTGCAAGGCGAAAGCCGGCGCGGTGCGTTATGCCTCGGTCGGCATCGGCACGCTCGGACATCTGGCGATGACCGTCCTCGGCAAGAAGGCCGGCGTGGAGATCACGCACGTGCCTTATCGGGGCGGCGGTCCGGCCATGAACGATGTCCTCGGAGGACATGTCGACCTCATCGCGGGGTCGGCAGCGCTCATCACGCCGCAGCTCAGCGGTGGGCGCATCCGCGCCATCATGCAGCTTGGGCGCCAGCGGTTATCAGCTCTTCGCGATACGCCGACGGCCATTGAATCCGGCTTTCCGGATTTCGAAACTTTGGCTTGGTGGGGCGTTTTTGCGCCGAAGGGCACGCCGCCGGACGTGATAGCAACAATGGAGAAGAATATCCGGCATATCCTGGAACAGCCGGCCATCAGTAAGAATCTACAGGAGTCCCAAATGATGACGCTCGTGCTGGGCGGCGCCAAGGATTTTGGCGTCTTCTTTGCCAAGCAAGTGACGTTTTGGGGCAATGTGGTGCGCGAGAACAATATTAAAGCTTAGCGAGCGTGGACACACCGCTGCTTGAGCGAATCATAATGCCGCGCTGGGGGCATCATAGCTGCTTTGCCGTGTCCGCGCGTAGCTCGGGCTCCAGTGTGGGCCGTGCGGCGCTGAAGGCTCGCACACCAGCCAGCACGCCGCGCACGCTGAAGGTCATCAGCGTTTCGTGGTGCTTCATGCCTTTGCCGCCTTTGACCAGTCCGAGGTCGCGGACGAGGCACAGGGTGCCGTCGCTCATGCGGGCGAGCTCGGCTTCCTTGAAATAGCTTCTGACGCGCGAAATCATGTCCGAATCAATTCAGCGCCGGGTGATTCGGTCAATTCTTGACGGCGGCCGTGCGCCTGTGCAGCGATTTGATCGCGAGACAGATCACGATGCGCGATGAAATCGCCGCGCATTAATGTCTCGTTTCCCATGTCTCTTAATCTCCAATTTACCGTCCTCTATCCGTTCTCTGATTCGCGGATGTTGCTCGAACGTTCGCGGTTTTCATCGATCGAGTGTTGCGCGGGCGCCGCGCGACCAGATGTAGCGGTGCCCGGCGCACGTCGGCCGCACGAATCACCTATAAGTCGCGCATTGCGATTCGCGGACTGGCGATCCTCGCCGCCGCCCGACTTAAAGGGACAATCGCCATGTCGATGGCTGCCGACGATCCGATTCCGCCCAAAGATTTTAAGGGCCTGCGGCCGCTGCCGGCGATCATCTTCGGCTCCCGCTGGCTTCAGTTGCCGCTTTACCTTGGCCTGATCGTCGCCCAGTGCGTCTACGTTGTCCTATTCCTGAAGGAGCTTTGGCATCTCGTCCTCGGAGCCATGAGATTTACCGAGCAAGAAATCATGCTGGTGGTGCTCGGCCTGATCGACGTGGTGATGATCTCCAACCTGCTGATCATGGTGATCGTTGGCGGCTACGAGACTTTCGTGTCGCGGCTGGAGCTGGAAAAGCATCCCGATCAGCCGGAGTGGCTCAGCCACGTCAACGCCAGCGTGCTGAAGATCAAGCTGGCGATGGCGATCATCGGAATTTCTTCGATCCACTTGCTGCGCACCTTCATTTATGCCGGTTCGCTGGGTAGGGATGGCGCGCCCTATACCGAAACCGGCGTCATGTGGCAGGCGATCATCCATGGCCTCTTCATCTTGTCCGCTGTTGGCGTTGCGCTGGTCGAACGCATGGGCCAAACGGCTTACAATAAGCCGGGGCATCACTAAGGCTTTGCGAACGCTCGCAGCGGTCGCCGTCGCGCTCGCGCTCCTGACGCCGGGGGCGGCGAGGGCCGATGCCGCGTTCCAGCAGTTCCTGCAATCGATCTGGCCCGCCGCGCAGCAACTCGGCGTGTCGCGCGCGACGTTCGACAATGCGGTGCGCGGGCTCGAGCCGGATCTGTCGCTGCCCGATCTCGCCATTCCCGGACGGCCGGAAAAGGCGCCGCCGGGGCAGGCGGAATTCGTGCAGACGCCGGGGCAGTACCTGCGCGAGTCCACGTTCGACCGGCTGGCCACGCGCGGCAAGCAACTCGCCACGCAATATCGCGATACGCTGAGCCGCATCGACAAAGAGTTCGGCGTGCCGGGCAATGTCGTCTTGGCGATCTGGGCGCGCGAAACCGACTACGGCGGCTATCAGCTTCCACTTGATGCGATCCGCACGCTGGCGACGCAGGCCTATGTCGGCAAGCGCAAGGAGCTCTTCCAAAACGAATTCCTGCACGCGCTGAAGATGCTGCAGGACGGCACGCCGCGCGCCGATATGCGCTCGTCCTGGGGCGGGGCGCTGGGGCTGACGCAATTTCTGCCGTCGGAGTTCTACAAATACAGCGTCGATTTCGACGGCGACGGCCGCGCCGACATTTTCCGCTCGGTGCCGGATGCGCTGGCCTCGGCGGCGAAGCAACTGGCCGGCAAGGGCTGGCAGAGGGGCGAACGCTGGGCCTATGAAGTGCGCGCGCCGCAGAACGCCGACTGCACCATGGGCGTGCCCGATGTGACGATGGCGGTCGGCGAATGGCTCAAGCGTGGCTTCGTCCCGGCGCACGGTCTGAAACCAAGCGCGGCGGAACTGGCGCTGCCGGCGTCGCTGTTGCAGCCCGAAGGCAGCTACGGTCCGGCGTTCCTGACGCCGAAGAATTACTACGTCATCAAGGACTATAATTTCTCCGATCTCTACGTGCTGTTCGTCGGCCATCTCAGCGACCGCATCGCCGGCGCCAAATCCTTTGTCACGCCGTGGAGCAAGGCCGCGCAGCTCAAGACCACCGAGGTCGAGACCATGCAGCAGCGGCTGACGTCGCTCGGGCTGTACAAGGACAAGATCGACGGCAAGGCCGGCATGCTGACGCGCGCAGCGCTCGGTCACTACCAGAAGAGCAACGGGCTCAAAGTGGACTGCTGGCCGACGGCGGCGGTGCTCGAGCACATGAAGCGCTAGCGCGCTCCGAAAACAGCAACGCCGCGGCCACCGGCCGCGGCGTGCGTAATCAGTTCAAATCCGCTTACGGGCAGACGAAACGCGGCTTGCTCCAGCCGACCACGTTGCCGTAACCGTCGCGCAGCGGGCGGCGGGCCCAGTAGCCACCGTAGCAATCGCTCGGGTGGCGGCTGCGATAACCGTCATACACGACGTAACCCGGTTCCGGTCCGTAATAGCGCGGTCCACTGTTGGCGATGGCACCGCCAATGATGGCGCCGGCGGCGATGCCGCCGATGATGCCGGCACCGACGCCGCAGCCGCGGCAACGGGCTTCGGCAGTGTTCGGGGCGCCCAGCATCCCGACGGCGAGTGTCGCGGCCGCTGCGATCGCAAGAAAGGCCTTCTTCATTGGATGTATCTCCAGGTCAGGTCGGCCGGGGCCGACCGCAGGGTTGACGACAACAGTTTACCGCCAATGCCCGGTCAGGCGAAAGAGGCGGTGATAATATGTCGAAAATTTGATCGCTTAGGTTCAAGCCGCGCCAGAAAAAACCCGGGTTCTGTGCAGAACCCGGGTTTTCTTGGTTGATGCTTCGTTAGGCGTTGTCAGTCGCAGACCCGCACGCGGCGCAGGCGCCAGCCGTAGCCGTCCCAAACCCGCTGACGGCTCCAGTAACAGGCCGGGCCGCCGTAATAGACCGGGCCGGGGCCGTAGGCATAGGCGGGGCCGCCGTAATAGCCGTAGCCGTTCGAGGCGATGCCGCCGATAATCGCGCCGGCGGCAAGGCCGCCGATGATGCCGGCGGCAACGCGTCCGCCGCGCGCTTCAGCCGGTTGCGGCGCGGCGACCGCCGCGACGGCGAGGGTCGCTGCGACCGCCAAAGCTGTCAGAGACTTTCTGGTCCTAGTCATGGCTTGGCATCCTTCCATTGAGGGGGCGTTCTCATTGAACGACCGATCGGCATATTTCCTGCGCGTCTCGTCCGCAGTGATACGTCTGGCTTGAGCCCGACGTTCCGTCTTTGGCGGTGAATGCGCGGTGAACAGGCCGTTTCGAAAAGGCCTTGTCCGCCTCGGAACGCATTAAATTTCGGCAAGATTCAAGGCAGGATTGCGGCGGCAACCGGTCCTAGCGGCCCAAGGTTCCGAGCACGCGTTGCAGCACCGAGCGCCGTTCGGCGTGGACCGGCGCTACGGACGGGGCGGCGTTGTGCTGGACGGCCGGGTACTGCACCACGTTGTGTGCGACGGGCGCGGCCGGCGATGTGTGCCGGTGCGGTTTCGCTGCGGGATGTGGCGCCGGCCGGCGCTTGGATTTCGCCTTCGCCTTGCCCTTGGATTTCGGCCGCTTGGATTTGGCGCGCTTCGCCTTTGCGCTCTTTGATTTGCCGCTCTTGGACTTTGCGCTCTTCGATTTGCCTTGCTTGGATCCCGCGGCTTTGCGACGCGCGTGCTTGCGGCGTCCGATGGCGGCGCGGCCGACATTGTCCAGAAACAATTTCTCCAGCGGATAGCTCAAGCGACGGATGGCGGCCTTGAGCGGCAGCCACTCGACCGCGGCGATGTCCTTCATTAGATCGTGGCTCGGCCGCGCCGCCGCCTGCATGCGCCAGAACTGCACGACCTTGGGGCGGCCGCTGGCCCGATAGGTAATGGCGCCGAGATATTCGCGCACCTTTACGCGGAGGCCGGTTTCTTCCACCACCTCGCGGCGGGGGCCGGCCACCGCCCGCCCGGGGCGCGTGAGGATTCCGCGCGGCCAGAACCCACCCGACTGCATTGTGAGTTTGACCAAAGAGACCAACCCCCGCCCGCCCGTTCGCCCCCCCAAAACCCCCCCC
>JANMSZ010000157.1:0-4934 GCA_031389925.1 Hyphomicrobiales bacterium
CGCTTGCGCAATTCGCCGGACGGATTGAGCCCGCCTTGGTCGCGCGGCGGATAGTCATTATGTGAAACAGGACCGAGCAGCACGCCATCAGCGGCCTTGGCCGCCGTCTCGACCGCATCGGGGAACGTGGTGCCGGTCGCCTTGTGCGCTGTCCAGCCGACATCGGCTTTGCTGAACGCGAATCCAAGCCCGAACTTCGCGTCGGCGGCGCGCAGCACGCCTAGCGTCGCGGTGGTGATCTCAGGGCCGATGCCGTCGCCCTCCAGCACCAGGATATTGATCTTTGCGTTCATTCCGGCCGTTCTCCCGCGCGCCCCAGCCGTTGTGGCCAGCGCAACTCACTCTTAGCGCAGTTGCGCCCGATCGTCCCGCCGAAATCTGCGGACGTGATGGGCGACAGCGGCATGACGGTGCGCTGAAGCGGCGCGGGCTTGTTCTCGACGACGAATTGCTGGCCGAGTTGGATCAAGAGCGCCGAAGCGAAGACGATGTTTGCCAAGCAAGGCTTCGACGCCATCGGCGGTTCGCCCGAAGATTTCGCCAAGGCACAGGCGGACGATATCGCGAAATGGAAAACGGCCGTCGAGGCGTCGGGGTTGAGAAAATGATCCTCTCATTCCCGCGCAAGCGGGAATCCCGAGCGACGACACCGATCTTTGCTTTTCCCTGGGTCCCCGCTTTCGCGGGGACGAACGGACAATGTATTCTACCGCTTATCGCTCACCGCGCCGCGCTCGATGAAATAGGCGCGGGCCAGCAGATCGATTACGTGCAGCTCGTTCGACTCCGCGATCAACACCGAGACGCCTTCGGTCTTCAGGTTCGCCAGCACCTCGCCGAGCCGCCGCGCCAGCGCCGGCGCAAGACCCTCGAACGGCTCGTCGAGCAGCAGAATACGCGTACCCGCCATCAGCGCGCGCGCCAGCGCCACCATCTTCTGCTGACCACCGGACAATTCCAGCGCGCGGCGGTCCTTGAAGCGCGCGACCTCTGGCATGATGGAGAAAATCCACTCCAGCCGCGTATCGACGCCATCGACCTGCGTCGACCAGGTCGGCAGCCGGATGTTTTCCTCGACGGTGAACTCAGGCACCAGCCTGCGGTCTTCCGGCATGTAGCCGATGCCGTGCGATGCGCGGCCGTGGGCCGGCAGCGTCAGCAAATCCACATGACCGAGATCGACCTTGCCGCTGGCCGGCAGTGCGCCCATCAGCGCGCGCAGCAGCGTGGTCTTTCCGGCGCCATTGCGCCCGATCAGCCCGCACATCTCGCCTTCATTGACGGTGAGGTTAGCGTTGCGGATGATCGGGATCGGCCCGATCAAGACGTTGAGGTTTTCGACCTTAAGCATGGCTGGGTCTTCCCGCCACGGGCTTGAGGCGCACACCGCTGATCAGCTCCTGCACCTTCGGATCGTCCAGCGTCTGCGCCGCGGTGCCGTCGGCGATCACGGTGCCGTCGTAGAAGGCCAGCACCCGGTCGGCGAAGCGCTCGACAATCTCCATGTCGTGCTCGACGAACAATACGGTGATCTGCCTCGTCTTGAGCGCCGACATCACCACGTTCATCAGGTCGAATTTTTCTTCGATCGAAATGCCGCTGGTCGGCTCGTCCAGCAGCAGCAGCCGCGGCGAACCGGCCACCGCCATGGCGATGTCCAGGAGCTTGCGCACGCCCTGCGGCAACGCATTCGCCAGCACGTCGCGATAACGGCCGATCTGGAACAGTTCGACCGCTGCTTCTGCCTCGGCCGTGGCTTCCGGGGACTTCACCGGCGTCGTGATGTTGCCGAATATGCCCGGCTTGCGGTGCGCGATGGCCGTGGCAATGCACATATTCTCGAACACCGTCAGCGTCGGGAAAATCTGCGCCACCTGGAACGAACGCGAAATGCCGAGCCGCGTGATCTCGCGCGATGGCTTGCCGGTGATGTCCTGACCCTCGAACAAGATGGTGCCTTTGGTCGGCGTCAGGTGACCGGTGATCATGTTAACGAAGGTGGTCTTGCCGGCGCCGTTGGCGCCGATGACGCCGACGGTCTGATGTTGCGGCACGCTGACGGTGATGTCGCGCGCGGCCACCAGCGAGCCGAAGGTCTTTTCCAGATCGCGGACGGCGAGGATGTCGGTCAAGGCTTGACCTCCTTGCGCCGCCGCAAGCGCGACACCAGCGAGCCGAGCCCTTCCGGCAGGAACAGGATCGTCAACAGCAGCACCGAGCCGAGCGTCATCTGCCAGAGCTGCGGCATCACATCGACAGCGAAGGACCGCACCGCCTCAAACACCAGCGAGCCGACGAAGGCCGCCGCGACATAGCCGGAGCCGGCCAGTACGGTGACGAAGACGAAGCCGCCGGACGTCGTCCAATAGGCCATCGCCGGATCGACATGGCCGATCGACATGGAAGCAAGCGCGCCACCGAGGCCGCCGAGAATGCCGGCGATCACGACCTTGGTGTGGATGATGCCGGTCACGGATACGCCGAGGAATTCGACGCGAATTTCATTGTCGCGGATCGGCGCGGCCAGCGTCCCCGCGACCGAGCGGAAATACAACCCGACCAGCAGCGCGGCGATGCCATCGATGCCAAGCGTCAGCCAATAGAGCCAACGTGACAGTTGGGGGCCGTGCGGCGCGAAGCCGAAGAAGGTCGGGGTCAGAACGCTGAAGCCGTCGGTCGAGCCGAGCGATTCAGTTTTCACCAGGACGCCGTAGAGGATCATCGACAGCGCCAGGCTGAGCATGGCGAAAAAGATTTCGCGATAGCGCGCCAGCAGGAAGCCGATGCCGAACGCCGTGAGGCCGGCGAACACGCCACCGAGCAAGACGAGCGCAATCGCGTCGGTGAAGCCCAGCCAGCGGCCCATCAGCGCCACGGTATAGGCGCCGATGCAGTAATAAAGCGCCTGCCCGAACGAGACCAGGCCGACGCGCCACAACACGACTAGACCGAGTACCACCAGCGCGTTGGCGAAGGCGATGGTGGCGAGCGACACCACCCAATCCGGCAAAAACGGCGCGGCGACCGCCGCGACCAGCAGCAGGAGACCGCCCATCCATTGCGAACCGGCCTGCATGTCAGATCTTTCTCGGCTGCGCGCGCACGAACAGCCCGTACGGCCGCGCCACCAGCACCAGCGCCATCACGCCGTAGATCACGAACAGCTCGATTTGCGGCACCAGATGAACGGCGGCGGCGCGGCAGATACCCACGATCAGCGCGCCGACCAGTGCGCCTTCGATCGAGCCCATGCCGCCGATGGCGACCACCGCGAAGGCCAGCACGATGACCTCGACGCCGATGCCGAGCGTGACGGAAATCTTCGGCGCCATCACCGCGCCGCCGAGCGCGCCGAGCGCTGCGCCGATCACGAAGGTGACGGTGTAGACCAGCGTGACGTTGATGCCGAAGGCGGCCGCGGTTTCACGATCGTAGATCACGGTGGTGAGCAGCCGGCCGTAGCGGGTGTATTTCAGCGACCAGTAGGCCAGCGCGGCAATCGCGGTGGCCATAACCACCAGCACGATGTCGTAATTCGACAGCACCAGATCGCCAATTTCGATACTGCCGGCGGCGATCATCGGCTGATAGGCGGCGTAAGACTGCGTGCCCCAGATCAGGCCGACGACGTCTTCGAGAATGAGGAAGGTCGCATAGGTGACAAGAACGATGACCACCTCGTCCTTGCCATAGACCAGCCGAAGCAGCCCGCGTTCGAGGATGATGCCCATGACGAGGCCGATCGTCATGGCAAGGCCGAGCATGAACAGGAAGCCGAGCGCCGCCGGCCAATCGCCGTTGGTATAGATGCCGACCGCGGTGGCGGCGCCATACGCCCCGAAGGCGTAGAACGAGCCGTGCGTGACGTTCAATATCTTCATCACGCCGAAGATCAGCGTCAGGCCGACTGCGACGATGAACAGATAGGCCGCGTAAACGAGGCCGTCTGTGAAAATGGCGGCGGCAGTTAGCACGGCAGGACCGCAAGTTTAAGGGAATGGGACGGCGGGGTAAGGCTCAAAGCCCTGCCCCGCCGCAATGTCGTCAACACAAATGCATCAGCAGTGCGTGCTCAGCACTTCGCGCCCTTCATGCCCTCGGCGATCCACTTGTCGGCGTCGATGCCCGGAGGCGGGTTCACGCATTCCGCGGGGAAGCGCATGACGTCGACGATCTCCGGCTCTTTCTTTTGCTTGTTGAAGCGGTAAGTGCCGTAGGCCGTCTCCTGGATGCCCTGATGACCGCCGCCGAGCGTCATCTTTATCTCGCCCGAAGGTCCGGTGAACGTCATGCCCTTGAAGCTGGCGGCAATCTGGTCCGCAGTCGGCTTGGCACTGCCCGTGGCGGCCTTCTCATAAGCGAGCTTGAGGCCGAGCAGCGACTGCGCCATCTGGTAGGACGGATAGGTCGGCGGCGTGTTGTAGCGGTCGATGTAGATTTTCGAGAACCACTTGTTGAACGCGTTGTCGGGTGCGAGCGGGCCGTGCGGACCGCGGGCGCCGATGATCGTGCCGTCCGGCATCTTGTCGCGAAGCCGCCAGATCGACGACTCGCCGGTGGTCATGATGATGGTCATGCGCTTGTCGAGACCACGCGCCTGTTGCTGATAGATGAAGCCTTCAAGGTCGCCGTTCCAGAAACTGGTGTGCAGCGCTTGCGACTTCGAGGTCAGCAGCGTCGAGACTTCGGCGCCGAATTCGCCGGCGAAGAGTTTCGGGAACAGCACCTTGTCGGCTTCCGCCTTCGGCGCCAGCACCTTCATCGCGCCGAGGAAGTCGCGCCAGGAATCCTGACCCCAGGCGTAGTTCTGGTTGATGCCGGAGAAGCTGGTGAGGTTCTTTTTCTTGGCGACCAAATAGCGCGCGGCGCCGACGCCATCCATCGTGGCATGCGGGCTGACACGGAATACGTAAGAGCGCGCCTTCTCTTCGAAG
>JANMSZ010000223.1:0-4317 GCA_031389925.1 Hyphomicrobiales bacterium
CGGCCGCGGTGCCGAGGCCCGACTGCAGGCCGCGCAGTGTGTCGAAATCCATGAACGCATCGGCGATCTGGTGCGCCGGCACGAGCGGCACCGACGAGCCGCCGGGGATCACAGCGAGCAGATTGTCCCAGCCGCCGCGGATGCCGCCGCAATGCGCGTCGATCAGCTCGCGGAACGTGATGCCCATCGCCTCTTCGACGTTGCAGGGCTTGTTGACGTGGCCGGAGATGCAGAAAAGCTTAGTGCCGACATTGTTCGGATTGCCGAACGACGAGAACCATGACGCCCCGCGACGCATGATATCCGGCGCAACCGCGATCGACTCGACGTTGTTCACGGTGGTCGGACAGCCATAGAGGCCGACGTTCGCCGGGAACGGCGGCTTGAGCCGCGGCATGCCCTTCTTGCCTTCGAGGCTTTCGAGCAGCGCGGTTTCCTCGCCGCAGATGTAAGCGCCGGCGCCGTGGTGAACGATGATCTCGAAATCGTAGCCGTGGATGTTATTCTTGCCGATCAGCTTGGCTTCGTAGGCCTGATCGACCGCGGCCTGAAGGTGCTCGCGCTCGCGGATGAATTCACCGCGCACATAGATGTAGGCCGCGATCGCGCCCATGGCGAAGCCGGCGATCAGGCATCCTTCGACCAGAAGATGCGGGTCGTGCCGCATGATCTCACGGTCCTTGCAGGTGCCGGGCTCGGACTCATCGGCGTTGACGACCAGATAGCTCGGCCGCCCGTCCTTCGACTCCTTCGGCATGAAGGACCACTTCAGGCCAGTCGGGAATCCCGCCCCGCCCCGCCCGCGCAGCCCCGACGCTTTCATCTCGTTGATGATGCCGTCGCGGCCTTTCTCCAGGATCGCCTTGGTGCCGTCCCAACTGCCGCGCGAACGCGCGCCCTTCAGGCCCCAGTCATGGCGGCCGTAGAGATTGGTGAAGATGCGATCCTTGTCAGCGAGCATGAGCGGTCATTTCGCCTTGGATTGGGCTTTGGCTTGATAGAGCGATGGATCGGTCAGCGCGGTCGCCCCGCCTTCCGGTTCGGAGAATTGGCGGCCGTTCTGCGAACCGGGCTTCGGCGGCTTACCCGCGGCGAAACCGTCGAGCACTTTCGCAAAACTCTCCGGCGTCAGGTCTTCGTAGGTATCGCTCCAGATCAGAGCCATCGGCGCATTCACGCAGGCACCGAGACATTCGACCTCCTCCCACGACAACTTGCCGTCGGCGGAAAGGTGGAAAGGTTCGGGATGGATGCGGCTCTTGCACACGTCGAACAGACCAGCCGCCCCGCGCAGCATGCACGGCGTGGTGCCGCAGACCTGCACATGCGCCTTGGAGCCGACCGGCTGGAGCTGGAACTGGGTGTAGAAGGTCGCAACCTCCAACGAGCGGATGTAATCCATGCCGAGCATGTCGGCGATGGTGCGGATCGCCACTTCCGGCAGCCAGCCGTTGTTCTGTTCCTGGGCGCGCCACAGCAGCGGAATGATGGCCGACGCCTGGCGGCCTTCCGGATATTTGGCGATCTGCTTCTTGGCCCATTCGGCATTCTCCGCGGTAAAGGCGAATTCCTTGGGCTGCTGTTCGGGCGGCGCGAGACGGCGAACGCTCATCGGTCGACCTCCCCGAACACGATATCGATCGAACCGAGAATGGCGGAAACGTCGGCCAACAGATGCCCCTTACAAAGCCAGTCCATCGCTTGCAGATGCGCAAAGCCCGGCGCGCGAATCTTGCACTTGTACGGCTTGTTGGTGCCGTCGGCGACCAGATAGACGCCGAACTCGCCCTTCGGCGCTTCGACCGCCGCATAGGCCTCGCCGGCCGGCACGTGATAGCCCTCGGTGTAAAGCTTGAAGTGGTGGATCAGCGCTTCCATCGAGCGCTTCATCTCGGCTCGCTTGGGCGGCACGATTTTATTATCATCGACCGCAACAAGTCCGCGCCCTTCGGCGCTGCGCAGCTTCTCGAGACACTGCTTCATGATCTTGGTCGACTGCCGCATCTCTTCCATGCGGATCAGATAGCGGTCGTAGCAGTCGCCGTTCTTGCCGATCGGAATATCGAATTCCAGTTCGTTGTAGCACTCGTAAGGCTGCGACTTGCGCAGATCCCAGGCCGCGCCCGAGCCGCGCACCATCACGCCGGAGAAACCCCAATTCCAGGCGTCTTCCAGTTTGACGATGGCAATGTCGACATTGCGCTGCTTGAAGATGCGGTTGCCCGTGAGCAGCATGTCGAGATCGTCGACCACCTTCAGAAACGGATCGCAGAACGCGTAGATGTCGTCGACCAACTTGTCCGGCATGTCCTGGTGCACGCCGCCGGGCCGGAAATAGGCCGCATGCATGCGCGAGCCGGAGACACGCTCGTAGAACACCATCAGCTTTTCGCGCTCTTCGAAGCCCCACAGCGGCGGCGTCAGCGCGCCGACGTCCATCGCCTGCGTGGTGACGTTCAGCAAATGGGAAAGAAGGCGGCCGATTTCCGAATACAGCACGCGAATGAGCTGCGCGCGTTTCGGCACGCCGATGCCGAGCAGTTTTTCGACCGCGAGGCAGTACGCGTGCTCCTGATTCATCGGCGCGACGTAATCGAGCCGGTCGAAATACGGCACGGCCTGCAAGTAGGTCTTGTGCTCGATCAGTTTTTCGGTGCCGCGATGGAGCAAGCCAATATGCGGATCGACGCGCTCGACGATCTCGCCGTCGAGTTCCAGCACCAGGCGCAGCACGCCGTGCGCGGCCGGATGCTGCGGGCCGAAATTGATGGTGAAGTTTCGGAGGGATGTCTCGGCCATGGTCAGTTACCCTTGGCCTTCTCGTCGCCGGGAATGACGTAGTCGGTCCCCTCCCACGGCGACAGAAAATCGAAAGTGCGGAATTCCTGCGCCAAGCGCACTTTGTCGTAGACGACGCGCTTCTGCTCGTCGTCGTAGCGCACCTCGACGAAGCCGGTGAGCGGGAAATCCTTGCGCAGCGGATGCCCGTCGAAGCCGTAATCGGTGAGAATGCGGCGCATGTCCGGATGACCCGAGAACAACACGCCGTAAAGATCGTAGGTCTCGCGCTCGAACCAGTCGGCGCCGCGGAACACATTGATGATCGACGGCACCGGCGTGGTTTCGTCGGTCACGATCTTGAGGCGGATGCGCTGGTTCAGCCGCGGCGATAGGAAATGATAGACGACGTCGAAACGCTGCTCGCGGCCCGGCCAGTCGATGGCGGTGATGTCGATGATGCAGTTGAAGTGGCAGGCGGCGTCGTCGCGCAGGAAGGTCGCGACCTTGACGATGTCGGCGGCCTTGGCGAACACGGTCAACTCGCCTCGCGCGACTTCATGGCCGGTGATGCTCACCGGCAGTGCGACCTTGATCGAAGCTCCAAGCCTGTCGAGCGTGTCTTCCATTCCAGCCTCGCCTAACGCTCGATCGTGCCGATACGGCGAATTTTCTTCTGCAGCAGCATCACGCCGTACAGCAGCGCCTCGGCGGTCGGCGGACAGCCCGGCACGTAGATATCGACCGGCACGATGCGATCGCAGCCGCGCACCACCGAATAGGAATAGTGGTAGTAGCCGCCGCCATTGGCGCAGGATCCCATCGAGATCACGTAGCGCGGCTCCGGCATCTGGTCGTAGACCTTGCGCAGCGCCGGAGCCATTTTGTTGGTCAAGGTACCTGCAACGATCATCACGTCGGATTGGCGCGGGGATGCGCGCGGCGCAAAGCCGAAGCGCTCGGCGTCGTAGCGCGGCATCGACATCTGCATCATCTCCACCGCGCAGCACGCCAAGCCGAACGTCATCCACATCAGCGAGCCGGTGCGCGCCCAGGTGATCAGGTCGTCGGCGGCGGTGACGATGAAGCCCTTGTCGGACAGCTCGTGGTTGACGCCCTGGAAAAATGCGTCGTCGGACCCGACCGGCTTGCCGGTATTCGGGTCGAGAATGCCTCGCGGTGCCTGTGCAACCAAGGTCATTGGCAAGGATTCCATGGCGCCATCAATCCCATTCCAGTGCGCCCTTCTTCCACTCATATATGAAGCCGACGGTTAGGACGCCAAGGAAGGCCATCATCGACCAGAAGCCGAACTCGCCGATCTGGCGGAACGCCACGGCCCAAGGGAACAGGAAGCTCACCTCGAGATCGAAAATGATGAAAAGGATGGCCACCAGATAGAATCGCACGTCGAATTTCATGCGGGCGTCGTCGAACGCGTTGAAGCCGCATTCATAGGCCGACAGCTTTTCCGGATCCGGCTGCTGGTAGGCGACCAGGAAGGGCGCGATCAGCAGCGCCAGCCCGATGCCGAGCGCG
>JANMSZ010000243.1:0-4684 GCA_031389925.1 Hyphomicrobiales bacterium
GCCGGCGCTATGCCAGGCGAGGCGGATGAACAGGCCGCCGTAATGACCGAAGTCGGCCGGCCACCATTCCTGCGAGTCGGTCATCAAGGCATGGAGATCCTTGATCACGGCATCGAGGTCGAGGCTTTTGAATTCCTTGGCGTAGTTGAAGCTCTTGCCCATCGGATCGGCGGAAGGATGGAGCGTATGGAGCACGCCGATGTCGAGATGGTCCGGCCACCAGTCGCGGTTGCTGCGACCTTTGGTGTGCGAGATCGGGCACTTGCCCGCGTTTTTGTCGTCGGTTTTTGCGTCCATGGAAGGTCTCCGCTTTGAAGTGCGTTGTTTTTGCTGGGCTAACCTCCCTTAGCGAGAGGCGCATTGAGCCCTTTTGAGCCAGATCAATGATCAGGTCTAATCGTATTGCGTCACTGTGTCGATAATATTACCTTATCGGCATGATCACCTTGCGACAGCTCCGGTATTTGTCCGCGCTCGCGCGTCACCGGCATTTCGGCAAGGCGGCGCAGGATTGCGCCGTCACCCAACCGGCGCTGTCGATGCAGGTGCGCGAGTTGGAGCGGGAAATAGGGGCCGAACTGGTCGAGCGGCGGCCGGGCGATATTGCGCTCACCGACACCGGCTTGGAAGTGGCGCGGCGTGCCGAGAGCATTTTGACCGCGGCGCGCGATCTGGTTGATTTCGCGCGGCACCGCGACGTGCTGAGCGGAGCGCTCAAGCTCGGCATCATTCCGACGCTGGCGCCGTACATTCTGCCGCGGGTGCTGCCGCTGCTGCAGGCGAACTATCCGCTGCTGCGGCTGGAAGTGCGCGAGACCCAGACCAAGATGCTGCTCGACGAACTCGCGAGCGGCGCACTCGACGCCGTGATGCTGGCGCTGCCGGCGGAGGGCGGCGACGTTGAGGTGCTGCCGCTGTTCACGGACTCGTTTTTGCTGGCGGTGCCGGCTGGCGATAAATTGCGCGCGTGCGTCAACATCGCGGACGTCGATCAGCGCCGCCTCATTCTGCTGGAAGAAGGCCACTGCTTGCGCGACCAGGCGCTGGCGTTCTGCGGCGCACCGCGCCGGGACCAGCCCGCGAGCCTCGGCGCGACGTCGCTGGCCACCGTGATGCAGATGGTGGCGAACGGCTACGGCGTGACGCTGCTGCCGCAAGTCGCGGCCGATGCCGAGTTGCACGACGAACGCGTCAAGCTGTTGCGCTTTCGCGATCCGGAGCCCGGCCGCAAGATCGGTCTGGTCTGGCGGCGCACCTCGCCGCGACGCAAGGATTTCGAGGCGCTGGGCGCATTGCTCGGAGACTTTAGCGCTTGATCGGCGCGAACGGCACCGTGTTCAGCAGCTTGCTTTCTTGGGCGACGAGATAGCCGCACTCGCCGTTCATCTCGACGTACTTCTGCCATTCCGGGTCCTTGGCGAGCGCCGCGCGCCGCGTCATGCGGTCGTTGACGTCGTTGTAGGCCCACATGTGGATGTAGCTGTTCACGTCGCCATGCTCGTGCGTGAAATAGCCGAACGGTTCGCCGAGATGCTTCTTCTGGATGGCGAGGCCGTGCTTCTCGTAGAAAGCCAGCTGCTTCTTGATAGTGCCGGGGCGGCAGGTGTAGGTGCGGTGTTCGACGATCATCACGTTTCCTCGTTTTGTTGCGCGGGTTCATTAGCACCAATTTGCGCGGCCCGCTTTCACACAAAGAAAAAGGGCGGCCCGAAGACCGCCCTTGTCCAATTTCCACCGCGAGCGAAGCTTACTCCGCCGCGCCGGAGGCCGGCTGCTGCTCGCCCTTGGCTTCGAGGTCTTCGCCGGTGGTCTGATCGACCGCCTTCATCGACAAGCGCACCTTGCCGCGCTCGTCCATGCCCAACAGCTTGACCTTGACCTTGTCGCCTTCCTTGACGACATCGGTGACCTTGTTGACGCGCGCTGCGGCGAGCTGGCTGATGTGAACCAGGCCGTCCTTGGCGCCGAAGAAGTTCACGAACGCGCCGAAGTCCATCGTCTTGACCACGGTGCCTTCGTAGATCTTGCCCGGCTCCGGATCGGAGGCGATCGACTTGATCCAGTTGATCGCCGCCTTGATCGACTCGCCGTCGGCGGAGGCGACCTTCACCGAACCGTCGTCCTCGATGTTGATCTTGGCGCCGGTCTTTTCGACGATCTCGCGGATCACCTTGCCGCCGGTGCCGATCACTTCACGGATCTTGTCGGTCGGGATCTTGAACATCTCGATGCGCGGGGCGTGTTCGCCCAGCTCGGCGCGAGCCGAGGTGAGGGCCTTCGCCATTTCGCCGAGGATGTGCAGGCGGCCGTCCTTGGCCTGGCCCAGCGCGACCTTCATGATCTCCTCGGTGATGCCGGCGATCTTGATGTCCATCTGCAGCGATGTGACGCCCTGATCGGTACCGGCCACCTTGAAGTCCATGTCGCCGAGATGATCCTCGTCGCCGAGAATGTCCGACAGCACGGCGAAGCGCTTGTCCTCAAGAATGAGGCCCATCGCGATGCCCGCGGCCGGACGCTTGATCGGCACGCCGGCGTCCATCAATGCGAGCGAACCGCCGCACACCGAGGCCATCGACGAGGAACCGTTGGATTCGGTGATCTCCGAGACCAGACGGATCGTGTAGGGGAATTCCTCAGCCTTCGGCAGCAGAGGATGCAGCGCGCGCCAGGCCAGCTTGCCGTGGCCGATTTCGCGACGTTTGGTGCCGCCCATACGGCCGGTCTCGCCGACCGAGTAGGGGGGGAAGTTGTAGTGCAGCAGGAAGGATTCCTTGTAGGAGCCCTGCAGCGCGTCGATCCACTGTTCGTCCTCGCCGGTGCCGAGCGTGGCAACGACCAGGCCCTGTGTCTCGCCGCGGGTGAACAGCGCGGAGCCGTGGGTGCGCGGCAGAATGCCGACTTCGCACACGATCGGGCGCACGGTCGTGAGATCGCGGCCATCGATGCGCTTTTTCGTGTCGAGGACGTTCCAGCGAACGATCTTGCCTTCGAGTTCCTTGAACACGCCGGCGACACGCAGCTTGTCGTATTTCGGCTCGGCGCCTTCCGGGAAGAACTTCGCTATGACGGCCTTCTTCACGGCGGCGACGGCGTCCTGGCGTTCTTTCTTGGCCGGGATGACGTAGGCGGCGCGGAGATCCTTCTCGGCGAGGCCGAGGATTTCCTTTTCGAGGGCGGCGTTGTCGACGACCGTCAGTTCGCGCGGCTCCTTGGCCGCCTTTTCCGCGAGCTTGATGATGGCTTCGATCACCGGCTGGAAGTGGCGGTGGCCGAACATCACGGCCCCAAGCATGACTTCCTCGGACAGCTCCTTGGCTTCCGATTCCACCATCAACACCGCGTCGGTGGTGCCGGCGACGACGAGGTCGAGCTGGCTTTCGGCCATCTCGTCGATCGTCGGGTTGAGCACGTATTCACCGTTGACGAAACCGACGCGCGCGGCGCCGATCGGGCCCATGAAGGGCGCGCCCGACAGCGTCAGCGCCGCCGAGGAGGCGACCAGTGCTAGAATGTCGGGATCGTTTTCGAGATCGTGCGACAGCGTGGTGACGATCACCTGCGTCTCGCAGCGCCAGCCGTCGGCGAACAGCGGACGGATCGGGCGGTCGATCAGGCGGGAAACCAGCGTTTCCTTTTCGGTCGGACGGCCTTCACGCTTGAAGTAGCCGCCGGGAATGCGGCCCGCGGCGTAATATTTTTCCTGATAGTCGACGGTGAGCGGCAGGAAGTCGACGCCTTCGCGCGGCTGCTTGGCCGCGACTGCGGTGGCGAGAACGGTGGTCTCGCCGTAGGTGGCGAGCACGGCGCCGTCGGCTTGCCGCGCGACGCGGCCGGTCTCGAGGACGAGCTTGCGCCCGCCCCAATCGAGTTCAACTCGATGCATATCGAACATTGCGTTTTTCTCTCATGGTTTTTAAGGCGAAACCCGAAAGCCATGAGCAAGACGGCGAGAAGCTGTCACGCGCGCCCGTTCGAAGCGGGATGCGAACAGCGTCTGGCGATCCTGCCATGGCGTTTCTGAGCCTTGCCTGCAGCAAGAGGCGAACCTTGTCGGCTCTTGCTTGTCGCCGGCAGCGCCATCGCCGCCGGATCAATGCGGCGAATGCCTTATTGCATTCGCCTTCGGAACGCGCGGGGCGCGCACGGATGCGCGCCTCACGCGGAAATAATTTAACGGCGGATGCCGAGCTTCTCGATCAGCGACTTGTAGCTGCTTTCATTCGTGCGCCGCAGGTAGTCGAGCAAGGTACGGCGCTGGCTCACCATCTTGAGCAGTCCACGACGGGAATGATTATCCTTCACGTGGGCTTTGAAATGCTCGGTGAGATTGTTGATGCGCTCGGACAGGATCGCCACCTGAACTTCGGGCGACCCGGTATCGCCGGGCTTCTGAGCATAGGTCTTGATCACTTCGGCCTTGCGGCCCGTGGTAACCGACATCGGTTATCCTTTCTTGACGCCGGCTCTGCCAATCAGGCCGGCGAGGTTAAACACGCGCTTGGGGACGATCTCGCCACGGTCCAGTTCGGCAAGAGCCAAGAGTTGGCCCGAGACGGTGACGTAGACCGTGCCGCGGAAATTGGGTGCGTCCCGTCCGCGCAACAAAACGGCTTGGCCCCGTGTGAGCCTCGCCGCATCTGACCGACTGATGGCCAGCGCCGGGATGTCGTCCAGCGCGGTC
>JANMSZ010000260.1:0-3031 GCA_031389925.1 Hyphomicrobiales bacterium
AGCGTGTCGTTCACCGGCGGGCCGTCGGTGACGATCAAGTCGCATCACAATGTCGGCGGGCTGCCGGCGCGCATGAAGATGAAGCTGGTCGAGCCGTTGCGCGAATTGTTCAAGGACGAAGTGCGTGCGCTCGGCCGCGAACTCGGCCTGCCGGAAGCCTTCGTCGGCCGTCATCCGTTCCCCGGTCCGGGGCTGGCGATCCGTATTCCCGGCGCCATCACAAAAGAGAAATGCGACATCCTGCGGCTGGCGGATGAAATCTACATCGAGGAAATCCGCCGCACCGGTCAGTACGACGACATCTGGCAGGCCTTCGCCGTGCTGCTGCCGGTCAAGACCGTCGGCGTCATGGGCGACGGCCGCACCTATGAATATGTCATCGGCCTGCGCGCCGTGACCTCGGTCGACGGCATGACCGCCGACTTCTATGCCTTCGACATGAAATTCTTAGGCCACGTCGCGACCCGCATCATCAACGAGGTCAAGGGCGTCAACCGCGTGGTGTATGACGTGACCAGCAAGCCGCCGGGTACGATTGAGTGGGAGTGAGTTTGCTTAGCTGACTTGCGTGAATTGAGGAGCGCGGATCGGATTGCACGATGAGTCTAAATCAAAATGCATCGATCTATGATGAGGAACCAGGTGGTGCCGACCTTGTCCGTTGGTTTGGCCTAGTCCCAACTTTTCACGATGCGGAGATTTTGGACCTTCACCTCTCTCGCAAGGGCCAAAGCGTCCTGCGGCTCCACGGCTGGATGAGTACAGGTAGGGTCCTGAGTGACGGTTACTTCGAGTTAGACAAGCACGCCGTCGTCACATTCGCGTTAGAGGGCATCATGGATTTACAGCTCGACGGTTTCGGCGCCCAAAATGTCATTTTTGGTTTGACGCTGCGACGCGCGCCTGATCGACAGGACCGCCGCGGATATCTCACGCTCGATCCACTCCCGTAGGACCTCGAGATCGAGCTTGAACCCTGTTATGGCTTGAATGGGTTGATCCGCGCGCGGTCCGTCGCAATCTCTTTTTCACCAGGTAAGCCTGACAATCTGGACGCTTGACTGGCTTTACAAATTCGACGGAGCGCCCGGCAGGGCCTGTAGGGCGGAATAGCGCAGCGTATTCCGCCATCATGCGTACAGGCGGCGCAATACGCTTCGCTATTGCGCCCTACGCGGCTAACCGACTCCTCGGCATGGCAGACAGACTAATGGCACCCGTCAAAATCGATCCCAACAAGGTTCGCACGTTCAAAGACGCCGCCAGTTTCCACAACTGGCTCGCCAAGCGTCACGACAAGGACGATGAGCTCTGGATCAAGATCCACAAGGTGAATTCCGGGCTCAAGTCGATCACGCCCAAGGAGGCTATCGACGTCGTGCTGTGCTGGGGCTGGATCGACGGTCTGCGCAAGGGGTTCGACGAGCGCAGCTTTCTGCAGCGCTATTCGCCGCGCAAGAAGACAAGCGTCTGGAGCCAGATCAATGTCGCCAACGTCGCGCGGCTGATCGAGGAAGGCCGGATGACCCGGCACGGCCTGGCGCATGTCGAGACCGCCAAGGCCGACGGCCGGTGGCAGCGCGCCTACAGAAGCGGCAAGGGTATGAAGATTCCCGCCGATCTCCAGGCGGCAATCGACACCTCGCCCAAAGCCAAGGCGATGCTCATGAGCCTCAGCGAGCAGAACCGCTTCGCGCTGGCGTTCCGCACCCACAACATGAAAACCGAAGCCGGGCGAAAGAAGAAGATCGAGGCCTTCGTCTCGATGCTCAAGCGCGGCGAGACGATCTATCCGCAACGCAAGAAGTGACAATGGGACGCGGGCGCGGTGCCGCTCCGCGCTTCGCTACGGCTCAAGCCCCGGAAACACCGTGGAGCCGGGCCCGCCCGGTTGACGCAGCACCTGGCGGCGCGGCTCGCCTCCGAATCTGAAGCCCATATGCACGCAGCGGTTCTTCTCGAAGA
This sequence comes from Hyphomicrobiales bacterium, assembly GCA_031389925.1. Taxonomy (GTDB): domain Bacteria; phylum Pseudomonadota; class Alphaproteobacteria; order Rhizobiales; family Xanthobacteraceae; genus Pseudolabrys. Next base: position 1,966 of record JANMSZ010000260.1, read on the forward strand.
TGAGTTGGTCGAATGTCAGGCCGCTGTCGCGGATGCGCTTGGCGGCTTCCAGGTCGGTTAAGCCGTGCACGTGGAAGTCTGCGGCGAGGCCTTGCGCATGGGCCGAGGTCGGGACGCCCCCGACCAGCGCGTTGACCTGCGGATTGCGATAGCCGCTTGTGATCTCGATCACGGCGTCGAACAGCGCCCGCACGGCTTCCATCTGCTCGGCGACGCGCTTCAGGTTTTCGAGGTGCTCCGGCTCCGGCGTGTTCTCGATGCCGTGCGCCAGCGCGGTGCTGGAGGCCGTGAATTCTTCGAGCTTGAAATGTTCGGTCAGTTGCATGGACGCCCCCATCCCAAATGCGGGCGTATGGTACCGCGTAAAGGCGATACAATCCAGGGCTGATAATAAAACAAATAAACGTTACGGGAGCGTAGGAGGGTGCCGAAGCACCCTCCCGCCCGTCACTTGGCGTGCTATTTCGCGAAGTTCGCAGCGATGCGCTGCTGCAGATAGTCGTGCGCGGTGATCGGCTCGTAGAGCTTGCCCGGGCCCTGGATGATCGCGTCCTTGTTGGCCTGGCAGAAGAACGGCAGCGAATAGCGCGGGCCGAGATATTCGTCCTGCCGCGGCATGCGCACGCGATGCAGCGTCGACAGAAGCTTGTCGTCGCTCCAGCGCATCAGCATGTCGCCGATATTGCAGGTGATGACGCCGGGCGCCGGTGGCACGTCGGTCCATTCCAGTTCGCCGGCTTCCTTGCCGGGGCAAAGCTGCAGCCCGCCCTGGCCGGTGCGCTGATGCAGCAGCGTCAGGCAATCGAAGTCGGTGTGGGCGCCGGCGCGCCAGCCGGTGAAGTCTTCCGGCTTGGCGTCGACCATCGGCAGATAGTGCAGCAGCCGCAGCGTGCTCTGATATTCCGGCGAGTTCGGATCGTGGCAGTCGGTGAAGAAATCCGGCGCGAAACCGAGCTTCAGCGCAAAGCACGACAGCACCTTCATGCCGACCGCCCAGTTGGCGCGCTCGAAGGCGAGCATCGCCGCCTTGAAGCCGGGCAGGTCGTTGCCGGCAGGCCAGAGCTTG
>JANMSZ010000276.1:0-4152 GCA_031389925.1 Hyphomicrobiales bacterium
ATGGGCGTCCTTCAGCGTCTGTTTGACGCGGCCTTCGGGCGAGAAATCGCCCCGCACCATCTTGCCGCCCTTGGTCTCCATGACCTGCGAATAGGACGCCGAGCCCTTGGCGACCTCGAGAAACGCCGCCGGATCGAGCCCGAGCCGCTCGGCGAACACCAGCCCTTCGGCCAACGCCAGGCGGTTGAGGCCGAGGATCAGGTTGACCGCCAGCTTGGCGCGGCCGCCATCGCCGATCTTGCCGACGTGAAACCGCCGCACGAACAGAGCATCGAACAAGTCGCTGACCTCTTCGGCGATCTTCGGATCGCCGCCGATCAGCGCGACGCCGTCGCCCTGACGGACCTGCTCGCTGGTGCCCGATACCGGCACGTCTAGATAGCGGATGCCACGCGGTACAACGCGCGCGGCCAGCGCCGCCACCTGATCGGGATCGACCGTGCTCATCACCAGCACGATCTTGTTTGAGCCTTCGCCAAGCGCCGGCAGCAGATGGTTCTCGATCACGTCCTCGACCTGCGCCGTCGAGAACACCGCGACGATGATGGCGCGCGCGGGCAATGTTCCAGAAGATTTGGCGAGTTCGGCGATGGTGTCGGCAGGCCTGCCGCCGATTTCCTTGAGCCGGGCGCGGCGCGCCGGATCGACGTCGAAGCCGCTGACCGCAATGCCGGCATCGAGCAGGCGCTTGGCGTAGACCTCGCCCATCAGACCGAGACCGATAATGGCAACCGGAGAATTGTTCATCACGCGTCGGTCTTTGCCTTAGCCTTGCCGGCGACTTCCGGCGCGAGCAGCGGGATGATCGCGCGCTTGATCGCCGCCTGGCGGGTCGGCGAGGTGATCTGCGCACCCATCAAATCGGTGAGGTAAAACACGTCGACGACGCGCTCGCCGAAGGTCGCGACGTGGGCGGAGGCGATGTTGAGGTTGAGCTTCGACAGCGTCGTGGTCATTTCATACAGCAGACCGGTGCGGTCGAGGCCGGTGACTTCCATCATCGTATAGCGGTGCGACCACTGGTTATTAAGCGTGACCGAGGGCTCCAGCGTGAAAGCCTTGATGCGGCCCTTCGGCGGCGCGCGCTTACCCAGCGTGTCGGGCAGCCGCAGTTCGCCGCGCAGCGCCTTCTCGATGGAATCGGCGATGCGGTTAGCGCGCCGCTGCTCGTCCTCGTCGCGTTCGAATTCGCGCGACAGCGAAATGGTGTCGAGCGCCAGTCCGTCCGTCGTCGTGTAGATCTGCGCGTCGACGATGTTGGCGCCGGCCATGGCGCAGGCACCGGCGATGATCGCCAGCAGCCACGGATGATCCGGCGCCAGCACGGTCAACTCGGTGACGCCGCCGGAGCTGAAGCCGACGGTGGTGGCGAGCGTCTTGCCGGCGGCCTCGGCGGCGCGCACGAAATGCGCGTGCTCGACCTTGTGCTGCAGGTCGACCTTGAGCCAATAGGCCGGATACAGCCGCGCCACATAGGCATCGAGTTCTTCGGGCGCCCAATGCTTGAGCGTGGTGCGGAATTCGGTCTGCGCCATGGCGACGCGCTGGGCGCGGTTGACCTCGGAGAAGCCGCCGGTCAGCACCGGCTCGGTTTCGTAGTAGAGCGTGCGGATCAGTTGCGCCTTCCAGCCGTTCCAGACGCCGGGGCCGACGGCGCGGATGTCGGCGGTGGTGAGGATGGTCAGGAGCTTCAGCCGTTCAGCCGACTGCACCACCGCGGCTAATTTCTCGTTGGTCTTGCGATCGGAAAGATCGCGCGACTGCGCCACGCTCGACATCGTCAGATGCTGTTCGATCAGCCAGGCCACGGTTTCCGTATCCACCGCGGAGAAGCCGAGGCGCGGGCACAGCCGCCGCGCCACGCGCGCGCCGGCGATCGAGTGATCCTCGATGCGGCCTTTGGCGATGTCGTGCAGGAACAACGCAACGTACAGGACCGTTCTGTTGCCGGGCAGCAGCTTGTGGAACAGCTCGTGCGCCAAAGGCGTGTCTTTATCGGTGCCGCGCTCGATTTCCGAGAGGATGCCGATGCATCGCAACAAGTGCTCGTCGACGGTGTAGTGATGATACATATTGAACTGCATCATCGCGACGACCTTGCCGAAGGCCGGCACGAAGCGGCCGAGCACGCCGGTCTCGTTCATGCGCCGCAGCACGGTCTCGGGATCGTTCTTGGAGATGATGATTTCCAGGAACAGCTCGTTGGCTTCCTTATCCTCGCGCAATTCAGCGTCGATCAAATGCAGTGAGCGGGTGATCGCCCGCATCGCGTCGGGGTGGAGCGCCAGATTGTGCTTCTGCGCCAGATGGAAGATGCGGATCAGATTGACCGGATCGCGCTTGAGCACGTTAGTCTGCGCCAGCGTGATGCGGTTGTTGTCGGCGATGAAATCGTCGGTGCCGGCGATCTTCTTGCGCTTGACCGGGCGGAATTTCGCCATCACGCGGCTCAGCACCGGCACGGTCTTGGTCTGGCTGTCTTCCAGTTCGGCGCACAGAATAGCGGTAAGGTCGCCGACATCCTTGGCGATCAGGAAGTAGTGCTTCATGAAGCGCTCGACGTCCTGCTGGCCGGGATGTTCGGTGTAGCCGAGCCGCTGCGCGATCTCGCGCTGGATGTCGAAGCCGAGGCGTTCTTCCGCTCGTCCTGTCACAAAGTGCATATGACAGCGCACCGCCCAGAGGAAATCCTCGCAACGCCGGAAGAGTTGATATTCGGTCTTGTCGAACACGCCGCGCTTGATCAGTTCGTCCGGCTCACGCACGCGATAGACGTATTTCGCGATCCAGAACAGCGTGTGCAGATCGCGCAAGCCGCCTTTGCCGTCCTTGACGTTGGGCTCGACCAGATAGCGCGATTGGCCCGAGCGGCGAACGCGCTCCTCGCGCTCGGCGAGCTTGGCGGCGACGAATTGTGACGCGGTGTTGCGCACCACGTCGTTGTCGAAGCGCGTCACCAGTTCATCGAACAGCTTGCGGTCCCCGAGCAGGAAGCGCGCTTCGAGAAGGGCGGTGCGGATGGTCATGTCCGCCTTGGCCTGGCGGATACATTCGTCGACCGAACGGGTGGCGTGGCCGACCTTCAGCCCGGTGTCCCACAGGCAATAGAGCACCGCTTCCGCGACCGACTCGCCCCAGGCGGTCTGCTTGTAGGGCAGCAGAAACAACAGATCGATGTCGGAGCCCGGCGCCTGCAGCCCGCGGCCATAGCCGCCGGTGGCGATCACCGCCATGCGCTCGGAGTCGGACGGGTTCTGCGACGGATAGAAATGCTTCTTCAGGAACTCGTAGAGGATGCGGATGATCTCGTCTTCCATCCGGCACAGCCGTTCGGCGCAACGGCGGCCGTGGCGATCCTTCAGTAGCAGTTGCTCGGCCTTGGCGCGGCCTTCGACCAGCGCGGCCTTCAGCCGCTTGGCCAGCGCGGAGCGCAGTTCGCGCTCTCCGCCGGTATGCGCCTTCGCGAGGTCTTCGAGGTCGGAGATGATGGACTTGCTGTCGATCAAGTCCGACGCCGCCCGGGGCGGGGTTTCGGCGCGGGCGCGAGGCGAATGGTCGACGGCGAGGGAGGCCATGGGTGATTTCCGAATAGCGGAGCCGGTGAGCCGTGTCACCGCTAGCGCCTAAAGATAATGATGCCCTTACACCGGTGGTTCAGAGAGAATAGAAGTTCTCATAACGCAAAATATGAGTAATTTAATGCTTTTGACCGGGCTGTAGACGCCCCCTATAGAATAAAACTTACGTCGGGTTTGTCCGGGGCCGCCTGCCGCGGCACTTATGGGGAGTGTTTCATGCTGTTTTCACGCCGCTCGCTGCTGATTTCCGCGCTGATGACCGGCCTGTTGCCGACGTCGGCGCTGTTTGCCGCAGACAAGCCCGACACCATCAATATCGACTGGGCGACCTACAATCCGGTCTCGATCCTGCTCAAGGACAAGGGCCTGCTCGAGAAGGAATTCGCCAAAGACGGCATCAAGATCCGCTGGGTGCAGGCGGCCGGCTCCAACAAGGCGCTGGAATTCCTCAACGCCGGTTCGATCGATTTCGGTTCGACGGCCGGCTCCGCCGCGCTGGTCGCCAAGATCAACGGCAACCCAATCAAGTCGGTCTACGTCTATTCGCGCCCGGAGTGGACCGCGCTGGTCACCG
>JANMSZ010000282.1:0-8628 GCA_031389925.1 Hyphomicrobiales bacterium
AATCCACCGGACGTGAGGGTTGCCACGCCGGCCTATTTCCTGCCGAAATCGATCGAGATTCTCTTTCAGCAGCTTCTGGTCGTTGCTCTCGTTCTCGCACTGTCGGCCCAGCATTACAAAATCCGCACGATCTCAATTTATTGCGCATTGGTGTTCGGCGCGTCGCATGTCCTTCTGGCATTTGGCGGCGTCCCGTGGGGTTACGTGATCCGCTTCATGGTTTCGGCCACCGCATTCGGCTTCGTTTTCCCCTATCTCATATTGCGGGTGCCGAACGGGCTGGCCTATTCCTACGTCATTCATTGGGCGTACTATGCGGCGAGCGTGGTTCTGCCGCACATCTTCGCGTCACCCGTCAAATGATTGCACGTCGAGTGGTTCCGACATGAAATGGTGCGGGCGCATTTCCATCGGCACATTCTTTCTTGCCGGGATATCGCTCATTGCCGTCCAGGCGCTCGTGCTGTTTGCGATGGGCCGCGCGCCGATCTGCGCCTGCGGTTACGTCAAGTTATGGGGCGGCATCGCCGCAGGCCCGGAGATCTCCCAGCAAATCGCAGACTGGTACACCTACACCCACCTCATTCATGGGATCGGGTTCTATTTCGTGCTTTGGCTGATCGCGCCGCGAATGCCGGTCGCCGTTCGCTTCGTCATCGCGCTGGCATTTGAAGCCAGTTGGGAAATTTTCGAGAACACGAGTTTTGTCATCGACCGCTACCGGCAGTCGGCTATCGCTCAGGGTTACTTCGGCGACAGCATTGTCAATTCGGTGGCCGACACGGTCGCGGCCGCGCTCGGATTCGTCCTCGCGCGAACGCTGCCGGTGTGGAGCATCGTCGTGCTGGCCGTCACGGTCGAATTGTCGATGGCCTATATGATCCGCGACAATCTCACCCTCAACATCATTCAATTGATCCACCCGCTGGAAGCGATTGCGCGTTGGCAGGCGGGCGGCTAAGGCCCGGATCATGCCCCGGCGTCATTCGCATTCGGATAAAACAACGGCTCGCCGTTGATCTTGTAATTGCCGATGGCCTTCTGGCCTTCCGGTGAGATCAGATAGTCGATGAACTGCTGGCCGAGCTCTTTCTTGACGGTCGGATGTTTCGCCGGATTGACCAGCATGACGCCGTATTGGTTGAACATGCGCTTGTCGCCTTCGACCAGAACGGCGAGGTCGCCGCGGTTCTTGAAGTTCAGCCAGGTGCCGCGGTCGGACAACACGTAGCCATTGCCGGCGCCGGCGGTGTTGAGCGCTGCGCCCATGCCCTGGCCGATCGATTTGTACCAGGCGCCTTTATCCTTTTCGATGTCGATGCCGGACGCTTTCCAGAGCGCCAGCTCGGCGATATGCGTGCCGGATTTGTCGCCGCGCGAGATGAAGTTGGCCTGCTTGTCCTTGATGACGGTAAGCGCCTTGCCGACATCCTTCATGCCTTTGACGCCGGCCGGATCGCTCTTCGGCCCGATCAGCACGAAGTCGTTATACATCACCGGAAAGCGCTTCACGCCCTGGCCTTCGGCCAGGAATTTTTCTTCCGCCGATTTTGCATGGACGAACACCACGTCGGCATCGCCGCGCCGTCCGGTGTCGAGCGCCTGGCCGGTGCCTTGCGAGATCACTTTCACGGTCACGCCGGTCTTCTGCTTGTAGAGCGGCAGCAGATATTCGAACAGGCCGGAATCCTGCGTCGAGGTGGTCGAGGCCACCACGATCGATTTGTCCTGTGCGAAAGCGGGCGCCACGAGCACGAGTGCAAACGCGGTAGCAAGCAATAGACGACGATTGAACATGAGATCCTCCATCTTGTTTTTTAGACCAGCAATTCGCCGGCGATGAATTGATGCGCCTCGCGTGTGCGCGGGTTTGCGAAAAATTCTTCGGCCGGCGTATGTTCGAGAACGCGCCCGCGATGCAGCAGAACGACGTCGCCGCCGAGACGCTTGGCCTGGCCGAGATCGTGGGTCGACATCACGACCTTGACGCCCATCTGAGCGATCGAGCGCACGACATCTTCCATCGCCTTGGTGGCGTAGGGATCGAGCGATGCGGTCGGCTCGTCGAGAAACAGCACCGTCGGCGCGCGGGCGAGCGCGCGGGCGAGCGCCAGCCGCTGCTGCTCGCCGCCGGACAGTTTTCGCGCCGGGCGATGCGCCAGCGTTTGCAGTCCGACAAGCTTCAACAGATCGTGAGCGCGATCCTGTTGCATGGCGCGCGGCGCATTCGCTGCTCGGAGCGCGTAAAAAATGTTTCCCGCCACGCTGCGCCGGAGCATCACCGGCCGCTGGAACATGATGGCGCGCTTGTCGGACGGCGCGTGCTCGCGGCCGCCCCCATCCTTCCCGCCCCAAGTGATGCGGCCGCGCGTCGCGGGGATCAGTCCCATGGCGGCGCGCAGCAGCGTCGTCTTGCCGGCGCCGTTGGGTCCGACCAGAACGGTTGGCGGGCCGGCGTCGAGCGTCAGCGAAATACTGTCGAGGATCGCTAGCTCGCCGGCGAGGATCGAGACTTCTACGAACATTAAAGGCAGGTCGGAGACGGGCGCGCGCATGCTCATCCCGCAATCCGTTCGCCGGCGCGGCGCGCGCCCCAAGCCAGCGCGTTGACCGCAATCACAATGAAAATCAATACGATACCGAGCCCGATCGCGAGCGGCAGGTCGCCTTTGGACGTCTCCAGCGCGATCGCGGTGGTCATGGTGCGCGTGAAGCCGTCGATATTGCCGCCGACCACGATGATCGCGCCGACTTCCGCCGCGGCGCGGCCGAATCCCGCAAGTAGCGCTGTCACAAGGGAAAATCGCGCGTCCCAAATCAGCGTCGCGATGCGGCCGGCGGGGCCGACATTCATGGCGGCGAGTTCGTCGCGGTATTCGAGCCATAGATCTTCGATGGTCTGGCGCGCCAGCGCGGCGATGATCGGCGTCACCAGGATGGTTTGCGCGATCACCATAGCCTGCGGTGTGAACAGCAATCCCCAGGATCCAAGCGGGCCGGAGCGCGAGAGCAGCAGGAAGACCGCCAGGCCGACGACGACCGGCGGCAGCCCCATCAGCGCGTTCAGCACGACGATCGCTCCCTCGCGCCCGGGAAAGCGCGTCAGCGCCAGGAAAGCGCCCAGCGGCACGCCGATCAACGCCGCCAGCAGCACCGCGCATAGGCTGACCAGCAGCGACAGCCCAACGATGGCGAACAGCGCCGGATCGCCGGTCAGCACCAAATGCAGCGCGGAAACATTGTCTGGCATGCCGCCCCTCGATGAATGGTGGCATTCAGCGTTATTTATGGAAAGTGGTCAATTACCGTAAAATAAACATAAGAGTGCACAAAATTGTTCGAGCAGTCAAAGGCTTGCGCGAAAGTCCGTGTCCGGCCCGTATCTTGGCTTGCAAAAGCCCGCGTCGGTCGCCATGAGCTAGGGACGCCGGAGGGGTGGCCGAGTGGCTGAAGGCGCTCGCTTGGAAAGCGTGTTTACGGGAAACCGTAACGTGGGTTCGAATCCCACTCCCTCCGCCATATTTATTTTGCGCGCGGCCGACCCCCAACCCCGCGCGCGTGGCTCCGGGTTCGAACTTAAGTCCGAACCCTCCGCCAGCATCCTGTTGCGCAAATTCAAGATTTTTCGCACAAGAGTGAGCGCGCCTTTGCCGGGGCGGCGCCGCTTCGTTTTTCGTTTTGGGGGCCGCCTTGGCTGAAACCGTCGCTGCGATTGTGGCCGCACACCGGGCCGGCACCATGACGCCGGCTGAGACCGTGGCGCGCAGCTATGCCCGCATCCGCGCCCACGGCGACGACGCCATCTTCATCACATTGCGCCCCGACGCCGAGGCGTTGGCCGAAGCGCGCGCGCTGACCGACAAAAGTCTGCCGCTGTACGGCATTCCGGTCGCCGTGAAGGACAATATCGACGTCGCCGGGCTGCCGACCACGGCGGCCTGTCCGGCCTTCGCCTACACGCCCGCGCACGACGCCACCGCGGTGGCCCGGCTGCGCGCGGCCGGCGCCATTGTCGTCGGCAAGACCAATCTCGATCAGTTCGCCACCGGTCTCGTCGGCGTGCGTTCCCCCTATGGCGTGCCGAAAAACCCGTTCAACCCCGATCTGATCCCCGGCGGCTCGAGCTCCGGCTCGGGCGTCGCGGTCGGCGCCGGCCTGGTGCCGCTGGCGCTCGGCACCGACACAGCGGGCTCGGGGCGCGTGCCCGCCGGCCTCAACAACATCGTCGGCCTTAAACCCAGCCTCGGCCTGATTTCGACCCATGGCGTGGTGCCGGCCTGCCGCACGCTCGACTGCATTTCTGTGTTTGCCCTCACCGTTGACGATGCCTGGGCAGCCCTCGGCGTCATGGCCGGGCCGGACGCGGCCGACAGCTATTCGCGCAACCGCCCCGTGGGAACGCCCGGTTCGATGCCCGCGCGTGTCACGCTCGGCGTGCCGCTGCCCGGCCAGCGGCTGTTCTTCGGCGACAAGCAATACGAGGCCGGCTACAACGCCGCGCTCGAACGGCTGGCGAAGCTCGGCTGCGAGATCGTCGAAGTCGACATCGAGCCGTTCTACGAGACCGCGCGTCTGCTCTATGACGGCCCCTGGGTCGCCGAGCGCACCATCACCGCGCGCTCGCTGCTGGCGTCGGCGCCGGATGCCATTCATCCGGTGACCAAGGAAATCATCCTCAGCGGTCTGCGGCCGACCGCGATCGACGCTTTCACGGCGTTCTACAAACTCGAGCGGCTGCGCCGCGTCGCCGATTATATCTTCACGCATCAGGTCGACGCGCTGGCGCTGCCGACCGCGCCGACTGCCTACACCGTCAAGCAGGTGCTGGCCGATCCGATCCAGCTCAACAGCCGGCTCGGCACCTATACGAACTTCGTCAATCTGCTCGATCTTTGCGGTCTGGCGCTGCCGGCCTTCATGACGGAGGGGCATGTTCCGGGCGGTATCACGCTGCTGGCGCCGGGCGGCGATGACGCGCGGCTGGCCGAGATCGGCCGCGTTTTCCACGCCGACACCAAGCTGCCAATGGGCGCGCTGAAGCTGCCGCAACCGCCGTTGACGTCCGCCACCAATGCGCCGGCGTCGGGCGAGATCGCCGTCGCCGTGGTCGGCGCGCATCTGTCCGGCCTGCCTCTGAACGGCGAATTGAGTTCGCTCGGCGGCCGCCTGCTCGAAGCGATCAAGACCGCGCCGGACTACAAGCTCTACGCGCTCAACGGCACGATCCCGCCGAAGCCCGGCCTGCTGCGCGTCGATAGCGGCAAGGGCGCGGCCATCGAGGTCGAAGTCTGGGCACTGCCGCTGGAAGCCTTCGGGCGTTTCGTCGACGGCATTCCGTCGCCGCTGTCGATCGGGACGCTGACGCTGTCGGACGGCCGCGGCGTGAAGGGTTTCCTCCTGGAGTCGGCCGCGGCTGCCGACGCGCGCGACATTTCCAGCTTCGGCGGCTGGCGCGCGTTTCTCGCGCAGAAATAATCAGATCGTTTCGGTGTAGTGCTCGTATTCTTCGCGCACGGTGATGATGTGCGCGAACATCGCCGACGACGCGATGCCCTGCTCGCCGCGCAAAATAGCCTGCACCACGCGGTCATGCTCGATATGCGATTTCGCGAGGCGGCCGAGGTTGCGGAATTGCGCACGGCGGAACGGCTGCACGCGCGAGCGCGTCGCCAGCGTGATGTCGGCGAGATAGGTGTTGTGCGCGCCGGTATAGATGCTGTTGTGAAACGACTCGTTGACCTCGTGATAGCGCTGCGGGTCGCCGCTCTGGATCATCACCCGCAGTTCTTCATGATAATCCTCGAGCACGCGGCGCTCGGCGCTGGTCATGCGCTCGGCGGCAAAGCCGGCGCACAGCGCTTCGAGTTCCGCCATCACCTCGAACATGCCGGCGAGCTGGTCGGCGCTCGGTTGCGCCACCACGGCGGCGCGATGCGCGCGCACTTCGACCAGCCCGCTCGCGACCAGCAGACGGATCGCCTCGCGCACCGGCGTGCGCGACACCTCGAAGCGCTTGGCCAGCCGGGTTTCGTCCAACGCCGTGCCCGGCGCCAAGGCGCCGCTGACGATCTCGTCGGCCAACTGCAGCCGCAATTCCTCGGCCAGCGTCTTGCGCGGCAAGACGATCCCTTGCGTGTTCGGGCCGGGGGCCAGCAGGCTCATCGGGAAACCTTCGCGCGCGGCTTGATCAAATGGGCGGATGCGGAATGGCCGCCAGCAGATCGCGGGTGTAGCTCGCCTGCGGCGCGCCCATGACCTGTTCGGTCGGACCCTGCTCGACGATCTTGCCGGTCTGCATCACGATGACTCGGTCGCATAACATACTCACCACGTTGAGATCATGCGATACGAAAAGGTAGCTCATGCCGAGCGAATCTTTAAGGTCCTGCAGCAGGTTAAGCACAACAGCCTGCACCGACACGTCGAGCGCCGCAGTGGGTTCGTCGAGGATGATCAGGTCCGGATGCAGCGCAATGGCGCGGGCAATGCCGACGCGCGCTTTCTGACCGCCGGATAACTGGTGCGGAAAGCGGTCGAGCAAATTGAGCGGCAAGCCAACTTGCGTCGCCAGCGCTTCGCAGCGCCCGCGCACAGCGTCGCGCCCGATGCCGCCAAGCTGCAGGAGCGGGTCGGCGATGGCGCGTGCCGCGGTGAAGCGCGGATTGAGGCTGTCGGTGGGGTCCTGAAAGACCATCTGGATGCGCTTGCGCTGCGGCAGCGTGGCGAAGCTGCGCGCGGGAATGGCGCCGATGTCCTCGCCGTCGAACATGATCAGGCCGTCGCTCTTGTCGATGAGCCGCATCACCATCATCGAGGTGGTGGATTTGCCGCAGCCGGATTCGCCGACCAGCCCGACGCTCTCGCCCCGGGCAATGCTGAAGCTGATGCCATCGACGGCGCGGAACACGTCGGGTTGCAGCGCCGGCTTCGCCGCAAACATTTTCATCAGCGAGGCGCCGCCGCCCTGGCGCGGATACTCCTTAATTAGCTTTTCGACGACAAGAAGCGGCGTCTCGACGCCTTTGACGCTTTTGGCCGGCGCTTTGGCTTCGGCGGCCTTGGCCGTCGCCTTGGGCCGCGTCGTTTCGCCTTCGGGCAGCAGATCGCGCAGCGTGACGCCTGGCCGCGGCGTCGCCCGCATCAGCTTGCGGGTGTAAGCGTGCTCCGGCTTCTTGAAGATCGTGGACGACTGCGCGGTTTCGACGATGTGGCCTTTCTCCATCACCACGACACGGTTGCAATAGGCGGCGGCCAGCCCGAGATCGTGCGTGATCAGGATGGTCGACATGCCGCGCTCGCGCGTCAGTTCGACCACGAGATCCATCACCGCCTTTTGCGTCGTGACGTCGAGGCCGGTGGTCGGCTCGTCGGCGATCAGCAGTTGCGGGCGGCAGGCCAGCGCCAGCGCAATCACGACGCGCTGGCACATGCCGCCGGACAGTTCGAACGGATAGGCGTGGTAGCGCTCTCGCGGCCGGGCAATGCGTACCTGTTCGAGTACTTCGACCGCCTTCTCGCTCACCTGGGCGCCGTCGACCTGGGCATGCTGCAGCAGCACGTCCTCGATCTGGTGCCCGACCTTGCGGATCGGATTGAGTGCCAGCCGCGGGCTCTGGAAGATCATCGACATTTCGCGGCCGCGCAGGTCGCGCATGTCGACTTCCGGCGCGTTGCGGATATCCATGCCGCTGAACACGACCGAGCCTTCGGCGATGCTGCCGGCGCGGTCGAGGATGCGCATGACGGCGTAGGAGGTCACCGACTTGCCGGAGCCGGATTCACCGACAATGCCGAGCGTCTCGCCTTTTGCCAGCGTCAGGTTGACGTTCTTGACCGCGGTCACCGTGCCACGGCGGGTGGCGAACTCGACGGTGAGGTCGCGTACGTCCAGGAGCGGCAGCGCGCTCGACCGGTCGCGATCCAGTTTGCTCGGTTTTTGCTTCTTAGCCATTACATTCGCTTTCTGCGCATGATCTTGTCCGAAAACCGGTGCTCACTTTTCGGGATCATGCGCTAGGTCCTGCGTTGCGGATCGACCAGATCGCGCAATCCGTCGCCGAGCAGGTTGAAGCAGAACACCGCGGTCATCAGCGCCGCGCCGGGAAACAGCGCGATCCACCACTCGCCCGAGATGATGTTGCCGGCGCCTTCAGCGACCATGATTCCCCATTCCGGCGTCGGCGCCCGCACGCCCAGCCCGATGAACGACAGGCCGGCGGCGTTGAGGATGGCGTAGCCCATGGTCAGCGAGATCTGCACCATCATGATCGGCATGATGTTCGGCAGGATATGCGCCAGCAGGATGCGCATATCGCTGTTGCCCGACAGCCGCGCCGCCTGCACGAAACCGGCCTCGCGGCGCACATTGGCCTCGGCACGGGCGACGCGCGCGTAAAGCGGAAAATTGATGATCGCGGTCGCGATCACGATATTGGTGACGGTGTTGCCGAGCGCCGCCACGATGCCCATCGCCAGCACGAATAGCGGAAACGCCATGATGGTGTCGGCGATGCGGCCGACCACCCGGTCGGTCCAGCCGCCAAAGAAGCCCGCCGCCACACCAGACAGGCCACCGAGCACGAATACCAGCGCCACCGAAAACACGGCGATCGCCATGTCAAGGCGCGC
>JANMSZ010000303.1:0-32763 GCA_031389925.1 Hyphomicrobiales bacterium
TTGCTGATCATCATCGACGCGCTGCGCCGCTCGTCGGCGCGCCGCATCACCGCGGTGATCCCCTATTTCGGCTACGCCCGGCAGGACCGCAAACCCGGCCCGCGCACGCCGATCTCGGCCAAGCTGGTCGCCAACCTGATCACCCGCGCCGGCGCCGACCGCGTCATGACGCTCGACCTGCACGCCGGGCAGATCCAGGGCTTCTTCGACATCCCGACCGACAATCTCTACGCCTCGCCGGTCATGGTGCGCGACATCAAGGAACACTCCGCGCTCGACAACGTCATGGTGGTATCGCCCGACGTCGGCGGCGTGGTGCGCGCGCGCGGCCTTGCCAAGCGCATCAACGCGCCGCTCGCCATCATCGACAAACGCCGCGAGCGCGCCGGCGAGTCTGAAGTGATGAACGTGATCGGTGAAGTCAGCGGCCACACTTGTATTCTCGTCGACGACATCGTCGACTCCGGCGGCACGCTGGTGAACGCGGCCGACGCGCTGCTCGGGCAAGGCGCCAAGGCGGTATACGCTTATATCAGCCATGGCGTGCTGTCGGGCGGCGCGGTCGCGCGCATCGCCAAGTCGCGGCTCAAGGAACTTGTCATCACGGACTCGATCGAGCCCACCAAGGAAGTTCTTGCGGCCGGTAATATTCGCGTGCTGCCGATCGCATCGTTGATCGGCGAAGCCATCGGCCGCACCGCGCACGAAGAGTCGGTGTCGAGTCTGTTCGACTGAACTCAGCCTGTTCCACTGAATCTTTCCGGCAACACTCCCGCACTTATCCCCAACTGAGTCAGCTTGTCGCGGGATTGGCTGTGGAGAGTCGAGTCGGGCCGGTTGCCTCGCCCCCCCAAATCACTGCTCATTGGTCCTCGAAGATGCCTCTGGCGGGCTGAATCGAGAGGGTTATAGTCAAGTCGCCTAGTGATTCGGTTTCGCCGTCAAGGCACCCGTACCCCCTGCGTCCATATGTAATTCGTGCCCTGCGCGGGCTCATCGCTCGCGCGTGTGCGGTGCCGTGCGTTTCCTCGCGCTCAAATTCGGCCATCAACGGCCATGCGGAGACGACATGTCTTTAACAGCCTACTCAGACGAACCCCGGATCAACCCGCTCGATGTCGTCGAGCGGCTGGCGACGGGTAACGACTGGTCGTTCGAACGGGCCGGCGAAGACGAAATCACCATCATGGTGACCGGCAAGTGGACGGACTATCAGTTGTCGTACACCTGGATGGCCGACATCGAGGCGCTGCATCTGGCCTGCGCCTTCGACCTGCGGGTTCCGGAGCGGCGGCGCGCCGAAGTTCAATCGCTGATCTCGCTGGTCAACGAGCGGCTCTGGGTCGGCCATTTCGATCTGTGGACCAAGGAAGGCATCGTCATGTACCGCCACGCGCTGGTGCTGGCCGGCGCCGCCGAAGCCTCCGGCAAGCAATGCGAGGCGCTGCTCGGCACCGCGCTCGATACCTGCGAGCGGCATTTCACCGCGTTCCAGTTCGTGGTCTGGGCCGGCAAGGGCGCGCGCGAGGCGCTCGACGCCGCCATGTTTGACACCTCGGGCGAGGCGTGACGCGCAATTCCAATCGAATGACGCTATCATCGGCGTCATGAAGCGACCGGCAAACCAAAAGCCTCTGAGCAAACTTTCTGGCACCCTCCTGTTGGTGGGTGCCGGCAAGATGGGTTCGGCCATGCTCGACGGCTGGCTGGCGCGCGGACTTAAAGCCAAGCAGACGTCGATCATCGAGCCGCAGCCTCACAAGTCGATTAAGGCGCTGGCGCGGCGCGGCGTCTCGCTCAACGCCAAGCCCGGGCCGAAAGCCAAGGCCGACGCCGCGGCGATCGTGATCGCGGTCAAGCCGCAGACCGCGCCCGACGCGGTGCCGCCGCTCGGCCTTTATGTCGGCAAATCGACGCTGGTGCTGTCGATCATGGCCGGGCGCACCATCGGATTTCTCGAAAAGACGCTGCCGGCCGGTGTCGCGGTCGTGCGCGCCATGCCGAACACGCCGGCGGCGATTGGCCGTGGCATTACCGTTGCCGTCGCCAACGCCAATGTCACCGTGCGCCAGCGCAAGCTCGCGACCGACCTGCTCTCAGCCATCGGCAAGGTCGAATGGGTGAAGGACGAGGCGTTGATCGACGCCGTTACCGCTTTGTCCGGCTCCGGCCCGGCCTACGTGTTCCTGCTCGCCGAAGCCATGACCAAAGCCGGCATCGCCGCCGGTCTGCCGGCCGACTTGGCGTCGCGGCTGGCGCGCGAGACCGTGGCCGGTTCCGGCGAGCTGCTGCATCGCTCAGCGCTCGACACCGCCACGCTGCGGCAGAACGTCACTTCGCCCGGCGGCACCACTGCCGCCGCGCTCGAAGTGCTGATGGGACCTAACGGTTTCGACGAATTGCTCACCAAGGCCATCGCGGCTGCCACCGCGCGGTCGCGGCAGTTGGCGGGTTAGGCGCATGATCCCGAAAAGCTTGTCCTCGACGTGATCGGGGATGGGCACCGGTTTTCGGAAAAGATCATGCGCAATCAAAAAGACCCGCCCTAGAACCGGCGCCTTTGCGGACCTAGATTGAGGGTGTCATTCACCTGCGATGGAGGCTGTCATGGTTCATAAACCCAAGCGCCAAGCTCAGGCAAAAGCTCAGGCTAAAGCCGAAGCCACCCCGCCCCGCGCCGGCTCCGACCGCGACAATCCACGAGACTTGGCGGTCACCGCGCTGATGGAATTGCTGGCCGAGCAATCCTTCGAGGAGATCGGCCTCGCCGAAGTCGCCGGCCGCGCCGGTATCAAATTATCGCAACTGCGCGCCGAATTCGGTTCGACGCTCGCCATCCTCGGCGCCCACATCAAGCAGATCGATAATATTGTGCTCGACGGCGGCGACGCCGACATGGCTGAGGAAACGCCACGCGACCGGCTGTTCGACGTCTTGATGCGCCGGCTGGAAGCGCTGGCGCCTCATAAGGAAGCGGTGCGGTCGATCATGCGCTCGGCACGGCGCAATCCGGGACTGGCGCTGGCGCTCAATGCCATGGCGGTGCGCTCGCAAGGCTGGATGCTGGAGGCCGCCGGCATCGGCGCGTCCGGCCCACGCGGTGCGTTGCGCGCGCAAGGCGCGGCGCTGATGTTCGCGCGCGTCATGACGGTATGGATCGACGACGACGAAGAAGGTCTCGACCGCACCATGGCCGCGCTCGATCGCGGCCTCGCCAGCGCCGGCCGCTGGGACGGCTTCGTCGGCGATCTGTTGTCGATTCCGAAATGCATTCTGCGCGGCCCGCGTCGCCGCCGGCGTCGGCCGGCGGACGAAGGCGCAGCAGAAGCGGAAGCGGCTTAGTTTCTTTGCGCATGATCTGATCCGAAAACCGGTTCCCACTTTTCGGGATCATGCGCTAAACCGGCACCCTCACCGTCGCCCTGAGCCCGCCAAGCGGGCTGTCGCCGAGCACGATGTCGCCGCCATGCGAGCGCGCGATGTCGCGCGCGATCGCCAGACCCAGGCCGGTGCCGCCCTCGTCCTGATTGCGCGCGTCGTCGAGCCGCAGGAACGGCTTGAACACGTCCTCGCGCAAATTCGCCGGAATGCCGGGCCCGTCGTCGTCGACGGTGACCGTCAGATAGCGATGATCGCGATGGCCGGTGATCGCAATCGACGGCGCGAAGCGCGCGGCGTTCGACACCAGATTGCTGAGGCAGCGCTTGAATGCGGCCGGCCGTACCGTGACGATCGGCGTACCGTGAAACACCACGGTGGTCTTGTGGCCGTGGCGCTCG
Source organism: Hyphomicrobiales bacterium (assembly GCA_031389925.1). Lineage (GTDB taxonomy): Bacteria > Pseudomonadota > Alphaproteobacteria > Rhizobiales > Xanthobacteraceae > Pseudolabrys. The sequence continues at coordinate 3,780 of JANMSZ010000303.1, forward strand.
GCATCGTCCTTGAGCTCGTCGAGGAACGCCGCCATGTCGGTCGGCGCCGACTGCTCGCCGAGATCGCCGCGCGCGAAGGCGAGATAGGCCTCCAGCATGCGCGCCATCTCGTCGACATCCTTCTTCATCGCCTCGGTTTCCGGCGTTTCGTCGATCAGCGCCAGTTCGAGCTTGAAACGCGTCAGCACCGTGCGCAGGTCGTGCGACACGCCGGCCAGCATCGCCGTGCGTTGCTCGATGGCGCGCTCGATGCGCGTCTTCATCTCGATGAAGGCCGCCGCCGCCCGCCTCACCTCGCGCGCGCCGCGCGGACGGAAGTTCGGCGCGTCGCGGCCTTTGCCGAAACTTTCGGCGGCGTCGGCGAGCTTCAAGATCGGCTTGATCTGATTGCGCAGGAAAATGATGGCGACGATCAGCAGCACCGTCGAGGTGCCGACCATCCACAGCAGGAAGATTTCGGAATTCGACGCATAGGCGGCGCTGCGGCGCGCGAACACGCGCATCACGTTCTTGTCGAGCTGGATGCGGATTTCGACCAGCGCCGATTTTCCGACGGTATCGAGCCAATAGGGCCGCTGGATCTGCTTGCGCAATTCCTCAGACAGCGTCTGGTCGAGCAATGAGAAGAATGGTTTCGGCCCCGGCGGTGGCATGTCCGTGATCGGCAGGAAATCGACCACAAGCCCGAGCCGTTCCTGGGCGATGCGCCGGATCTGCGCCAGGTCGGGGTCCTGCGGGTAACGCGCGTAGACGTCGATCAGCGCGCCGATGTCCTGAACCACGCCGGCCGACAGCCGCTGCGTCACCACGTTCCAGTGCCGCTCCATAAACACGAAGGCGATCACCGACTGCAGGATCACCATTGGCGCGATGATGATCAGCAGCGCGCGCGCATAGAGGCCCTTCGGCATCACGGTGTTGAGCCAATGGCTCATGCGCCGCCAGCCGACCGGGATACGCTCCAGTTGCGCATGGATGCGCCGCACCCACGGGATCGCGTCGTACCACTGCCAGGCGCGGACCAGCCGGTCGACCGTGGTGCGGATGCTGGCGATGCCGGCGTCGAGGCTGGTCATGTCGTCACCACCAGCCGGTAGCCGATGCCGCGCACGGTTTGCACGAACATCGGGTCCGCCGGATTTTTCTCGATCTTGCGCCGCAACCGGTTGACCTGCACGTCGACGGCGCGCTCGCTCACGGTGCCGCCATTCCCGGCCAAGGCCAGCCGCGCCACGGTTTCGCCCGGGGTTGCCGCCAGAATGCGCAGCATCTCGCGCTCCCGATCGGTGAGCTTGATGGCGTCTTCGCCGCGGCGCAATTCACCGCGCCCCAGATGGTAGACGAACGGTCCGAAACGCACCGACTCGGCCGGCGGCGCGGCCGCCGGTTTGGTGCGCTTGAGGATGCTGGCGATGCGCAGGGAGAGTTCGCGCGGCTCGAATGGTTTCGACAGATAGTCGTCGGCGCCCATCTCGAGGCCCTTGATGCGGCTTTCGGCGGCGTCACGCGCCGTCAGCATCAAGATCGGAACGTTGGAATTGCCGCGCAACGATTGGGCGAAATCGAAACCATTTTCGCCGGGCATCATCACGTCGAGAATGAGCAGGTCGAAGCTCAGGCCGATCAGCTTGGCGCGCGCGTCGGCGGCGGTCTCCGCGGTGCTGACGCGATAGCCTTCGGTGCCGAGAAAGCGCGACAGCAGATCGCGAATGCGGCGATCGTCGTCAACCACCAGCAGATGCGGGGCGTCGTCGGGAAGCGTGGCGGGTAGCATTAGCCCGGCTCCTTCCGCAATGATCTAGGACCGCGCCTTCGCATGATCGGCGCGCGCGATCTGGCGCAGCACGCCTTCGCGGTTGTCACTGTCGATCATGGCGGTGAGAAACCGGCGCGCCGCGTCGTGCGCGCCGGGTCCGAGTTCGGCAAAGGCGCGGTTGATGCGCGCGGTCTGCAACTGCGCCAGCTTGAGCGACAGCGCCTCGCCCTTTGGCGTGACGAATAACAAGCGTTGCCGGCGGTCCTGCGCGCCTTCTTTCTGAATGACGAAGCCCTGGTCGACCAACTGCTTGAGCACGCGGCCGAGTGATTGCTTGGTGATGTTGAGGATATCGAGCAGGTCGGCGACTTTCATGCCGGGGTTGCGATTGACGAAGTGCAGCACCCGGTGATGGGCACGGCCGAAGGCGAGTTTGGACAGCACCTCGTCCGGATCGCCGACGAAATCGCGATAGGCAAAAAACAGCAGTTCGATGATGTCCCAAATCGGCGGGGCTGGCGCAGCCACAGGCGACGCGGCGCCAGCTGGGCGCTCAGCGGCCGCTGCAATCTTGGCGCTCATATTTATGTCAGCCATGTTGACATATTTTGATTTTATGTTACAAAAAGACCGCTAAGGACGAAAGGATAGTGCTGAGACGCTCTATCTTGACCACATCAAGCAGGCTTCCGGCCGGCACTTGCGCCAGTCATACCGGGAGTTGCCCGGTGACGCAAAGTGTTGGAAGTAGCGCCAAAAATGCGCCATCACAGCGGCAGAAAGCGGCCGGCAAGGCCCGGCAGCGCCTGATCCCGAAAAGTGTGAAGCGGTTTTCGGATCAGATCAGGCGCAAGAAAACGAAGTTTAGTCCAGGAGGAAACCATGGCTGCGCAATCCTATGACCGGCTCGAAGGCGTCATCTGGTATGACGGCAAGCTGGTGCCCTGGGCCGAAGCCAATCTCCACGTGCTGAGTCATGGCCTGCACTATGCGAGCGCCGTGTTCGAGGGCGAGCGTGCCTATGGCGGCCGCATCTTCAAGTCGACCGAACATTCCGAACGGCTGAAGCGCTCCGCCAACATCCTCGATTTCGATATTCCCTTCACCGTCGCCGAAATCGATGCCGCCAAAAAGCTGGTGGTCGAGAAAAACGGCCGCAAGGAAGCCTATGTCCGCCCGATCGCTTGGCGCGGTTCGGAAATGATGGGCGTCTCGGCGCAGAGCAACCAGATCCACCTCGCCATCGCGAGCTGGGAATGGCCGAGCTATTTCGATCCCGAGCAACGCCTCAAGGGCATCCGCCTCGACCTCGCCGACTATCGCCGGCCTGACCCGCGCACCGCGCCGTGCCGCGCCAAGGCCGCCGGTCTCTACATGATCTGCACCATCTCCAAGCATGCGGCCGAACGCAAAGGCTATGCCGACGCCATGATGCTGGATTGGGAAGGCCGCGTCGCCGAATGCACCGGCGCCAATATCTTCTTCGTCCGCGACGGCAAGATCCACACGCCGCTGGCCGATTGCTTCCTCGATGGCATCACGCGTCAGACCGTGATCGGGCTGGCGAAGAAGCGGGGCTTCGAGGTGATCGAGCGCCGCATTCTGCCCGACGAACTGACGGAGTTTTCCGAGTGCTTCATCACCGGCTCGGCGGCTGAAGTCACCGCGGTGTCGGAGATCGCCAAATGGAATTTCAATCCGGGCGACATCACCAAGACGCTGATGGAAGACTACACCGCGGAAGTGAACGGCCTCGGCAAAGCCGCCGCGGCCTGAACGTCGCCGCTCCTCCTCACGTCGCCTCCTTCGCCGTCACGGCGGCTGGTTCCTCCGGCCGCAGCAGCGTGACGTAGCGCACGCGATTTTTGGTCAGAAACCGGTCCATGCGCTCGTCAAGCACGCGACGCCGGCTTTGCGACGCGTGCCGCAGCAGCAGTTCGCCATCGCCGCCGAAGGCGACGAAGCCGACGTGGAAGTAATCCAGATTCTTGCGCTGCGTGACAAAGCCGATGATGTCGCCGGCCGCGAGCTGCGCCTTGTTGGCCAGGAGCGTGTCGCGCGGGATCACCGTCATCGGAAACTTGCGGCGGCCGAGGCCGCGCTGCGCGCTGACGGTCTTCTGAATGTCGATCGCGCCATCCATCGCGACCCAGCGGCAGATCTTGTTCTCGACGTTGTGCTGGCCCCACTCGAAGAAATAATGATTGCGCTCGCGCCAGTCGACGACGCCGTTGTGATAGCGGATCGTGCGCAACGTCGCGTCGAACTCGCCCGGCTCTTTGGCAATCGCGGCGGCCAGCACGGTTTCGCAGAACGTCACGCAATCAAAGGCGTCGTCGCGCGTGACGAATTTCTCCTTACGGCGCGGGCCGCCGATCAGCGTATAGCCGCGGTAGCGTGTGCCACGCAGCGCCGCCGAAATGAAGTCGACGCGTTGCGCGACGCCGGAGTGAGCTTTGGATTCAACGATGAGCCGGCCGATGCGCTCTTCGCCCGCCTCGCTTGGCGAAATGCCGGCGGCAAAAGCGCCCGCCCCCGCGAGCAGTTGCAGGATATGCCGGCGGCTTAAGCAAGAATCGAAAAACGAATCGAAGGACATGCTGACATTCTGCCGCTTAATCCCGGATCATCACCAGCCGGTCGGTGCCGGATTCGGCGGCCCATAATTCACCCGGGCGGCCGAGCATCTGGCGCACCGAGGAATTGCGCCGGTCGCTCGGGAAGCTGTCGAATTTCTCGGTCACAGGATCAAAACGGACGATGGCATTGGCCGGCCAATCGGCCAGCCAGACTTTGTCCTTGTCGTCGACAAAGACGGCGTAACAGCCCTGCTTGCTCTTCGGCAGCGGCCACACCTTCCAGGCCTTGGCGAGCGGATCGTAGCGGCCGACCTCGCCGGTACTCCAGAAGCTCACCCACAACAGCCCCTTGGAGTCCGACCAGATGCGGCGCGGACCGACACCCGGCTTGGGCGGCTGCACCATCATCGCGTCGCCGCTCACGGTGTCGATCTTGGCGATGTGATCGCCGGCGAGCGAGGCGTACCAGACATCGCCGTTCGGCGTCGTCGTGATGCCGTAAGGGCCAACGCCCTTCGGCGCCTTCCAGGCGTCGACCTTGCCGGTCGCCGGATCGACCCGTCCATAGACGCCGTTCTGGCCGGTGAACCAGAGAATGCCTTTGCGGTCGAAGGTCGCGGTGTTGAGATTGGCGTTGGCGAATTCTTTGGGCAGTGGAAACAATTTCACGGCATTGGTCGCCGGATCGACGCGCGCGATCGCGTTCTGCCCGCCTTCAGTGATCCAGGCCGCGCGGTCCGGCCCGGCGATAACGCCGTGCGGCGCGGCATCCGGTCCGAGCGGCACCTGCACCACCTTGCGCGTCTTCGGGTCGAGGATGCCGAGCGCACCCTGGCTCTGCGCCGTGTACCAGACCTTGCCGTCCGGCGCCGGCGCCACGTCATGCGGACGCGCGCCGCGCGTCACCTCGAAGTAAGAAACTTCCGCTGCCGGCGCGGGATCCGCGCCAAGCGCGATTGCCGCAACTGCCGCGACCACGATGGGAATCATGTTGCCCTCAGCCTTGCTTACGCATGATCTTATCCGAAAACCGGTGCCCATCCCCGATCACGTCGAGGACAAGCTTTCGGGATCATGCGCCGCGCGCTCATGCGCAAGAAATCTATTCCGCCGCTTCGTGCTTCTTGCCCGGCGCCGCCCAGCGCCCGGCCGCCGCGTCATCAGTTGCCTTCGCCTCAACCCAGACTTTCCCGTCCGCCTTCTCGACCTGTTTCCAGAATGGCGCGCGGGTCTTGAGATAATCCATCAGAAATTCCGCCGCCGCGAACGCCGCCTCGCGATGCGACGAGGCCGTCGCCACCATCATGATGTCTTCGCCAGGCTGGATGCGGCCGTGGCGGTGAATAACGGTCACGCCGAGCAACGGCCAGCGCCCGGTCGCTTCGGCGACGTGGCGCTCGATCTCGGCTTCAGCCATGTCCGGATAGTGCTCGAGCGTGAGCGCGGCGATCGGCTCGCTGCCTTCGTTGCCGCGGCAGATCCCCGTGAATGTGACCAACGCGCCAACGTCAGTGCGCCCGCCGCTGAGCTTCTTGCTCTCGGCGGCGGCGTCGAACGGTTCGTGCTGGATGCGGACGGTGACGGTCATGCCGGGAATCTACTCCGCCGGCGCGTCGGAGGCTATCCGCCCGTCATAGGCGGGAAAAACGCGATTTCCGAGGCGTTTCCGATCGCGGCCTGCGGCTTCACGTGGGTCTTGTCGATGGCCGCGCGGATTACCTGCGGATTGTCGAAGGCATGGGCATATTCTTCGCCGCGCCCGGACAGCCAGGTCATCAGCTCTGCGACCGTGACGATGCCGTTCGGCACGTCGATATCTTCTTCGGCTTTGCCGACGCGCTCGCGCACCCAAGCGAAATAGCGCAGCTTCATGCTTGTTTCCCGCACATGATCTTGTCCGAAAACCGGTTCCCACTTTTCGGGATCATGCGCTCAGTCGATCATATATCTGAGCCCGGCGCGCAGGTAGTCCCAGCCGGTATAGAGCGTGACGATCGCCGACAGCCACAGCAAGGCGATGCCGATTTCAATCGTTTGCGGCAGCACCTTCACGCCGGCGTCGCCCGCGATCAGGAAGCCGATGGCGACCAGTTGGCCCATGGTCTTCCATTTCGCCAGCGTGGAGACCGGAATACTGACGTGCAGATCGGCTAGGAACTCGCGCAAGCCCGACACCAGGATTTCGCGGCACAGAATGATGACCGCGGCGAGCAGCGTCCAGCCGCGGATGGTGCCGTCGGCGGCCAGCATCAAGAGGCAGGATGCCACGAGCAATTTGTCAGCGATGGGGTCGAGCATGCGGCCAAGCGAGGATTGCTGGCCCCACATACGGGCAAAATAACCATCAAGAATGTCGGTAACGCCGGCGGATATGAAGATGGCCAACGCCACCCAGCGCAACCACAGCCCGCCGTCGAGGATGCTCTGCCAATACATCAGGCCCACCACCACCGGCACGGCGGCGATACGCGCATAGGTCAATACATTCGGTAATGCGAGCGGATGCGCAGGCAATCGCTCGGGCTTGGCGGCGTTCATGCGTAACAAAGGACCATCCTGCCGCGGCAAGGTCAATCGCCCGCGGTCTACGATCCCCGGCCTTACACCGGGATTACTGAATCGGCGCGCGCGGCAACTTGCTCACGCCGGCTTCCATGACGAAGGTCTGATCGAGCGAGAACCACTCGCCCGGCTGGCCCGTCGGCGACGGACCGTCATGGCGCACATAATCACCGATGAGCGCCCGCGTAACCCCAAATTGCGCATCGGTTTCCAGTTTCGGATCATCCGGCGTGTAGATCTGTGAAATCAGGGTCTTGAAGCCTTCCTTCAAGATCAAAAAGTGCAGATGCGCCGGGCGGTAATTGTGGCGCTGCGCGACGCGCAGCAGATCGCCGACCGGACCTTCGATCGGGATCGGATAGCCCGCCGGCTTCACGCTGCTAAAGCCGAAGTGGCCTTTGGCGTCGGTGGTGAATTTGCCGCGCAAATTCATGTCGGCCTGGTTGGGGTCCTGCTGCTCGTAGAAGCCCTCCGGCGACGAATGCCAGATGTCGACCTCGGCGCCGGCAATCGGATTGCCTTTGGTGTCTTTCAAGTAAGCATTCACGATCAGCGCCGGCCCAGGCGTCGGCGACCGGATGATCGATCCGCCGTTCTGGGTAGCGGGTGAATTCAGCCGCCAGAACGGCCCGAGCAGGTTGGCCGTCGTCTCGGTCTGGCCGTTATTGCCGTTGTTGAGCAGGCACACCAGCACCGAGAAGCCGAGCGAGCCAGACATCAGCACCACTTCATTGTGCGTGGCGTTGGTCATCTGGCCGAGCTTGGCGATGATCTGCGTGCCGGCCTGGAATTCTTCCTCGGTCAGGTGCACGTCGCGGGCGAAATCGTGCAGGTGCTTGATCAGCGAGGCGACGATTTCGCGCAGGCGCGCATCGTCGATGTTCTTGTAGGCGTCGACCACGACGGGGGTGACGTCTTCCTGCGTTTTGATGATCATCGTCGTTTTCTCATTTTCGGCGCTGTTATGGCTGCGCCGCCTTTTCGTGGAAGAACTCATATATCTTTCGCGCGGTCTCCGCATTAATTCCGGAGACGTTGGAGAGGTCTGCCAAAGACGCCCGTTCGATCGCTTTCACAGTGCCAAAATGCCGCAACAGCGCGCGTTTCCGGGTGGGGCCAATGCCGGCGATCTCCTGCAATCCCGCCTCGCGAATGTCCTTCTTGCGCCGCGTGCGGTGCGAGCCGATGGCGAAGCGGTGGGCCTCGTCCCGCAACCGCTCGACGAAATAGAGCAGCGGGTCGCGCGGCGGCAGCTTGAACGGTGTACGGCCCGGCATGAAGAAGGTCTCGCGGCCGGCATCGCGGTCCGGACCTTTGGCGATGGAGACGACCGGGAGATAGTGCAGCCCCAGCTCGGTCAGCACATCTGTTGCGACTTTCAACTGTCCCTGCCCGCCATCGATCAGGATCAGGTCGGGCCAAATGGCATCGTCGCTGTCGAAGTCGATTTCTTCTTCCCTCTCCCCTTGCGGGAGAGGGTGGCCGAGCGAAGCGAGGTCGGGTGAGGGGTCGGAGTCTAGTTGAGGCAGTGACCCCTCACCCGGCTCGCTGCTTTGCAGCTCGCCACCCTCTCCCGCAAGGGGAGAGGGTAAAGAAACGTCGCGCTGCTCTTCCTTGAGCAACCGTTTGAAGCGCCGCTGCAGCACCTCGCGCATCATGCCGAAGTCGTCGCCCGGCGTTATGTCGGTCGAGCGGATGTTGAACTTTCGATACTGGTTTTTGCGGAAGCCTTCCGGCCCCGCCACCACCATGGCGCCGACCGCATTGGTGCCGGCGATGTGGCTGTTGTCGTAGACCTCGATGCGGCGTGGCTCCCTCGGTAACTGGAAGGTCTCGGTTAGCGCCTTGAGCAGCCGCTGCTGCGACGACGTATCGGCAAGCTTGCGCGCCAGCGCCTCGCGCGCATTGGCCAGCGCGTGCTGCACCAAATCCTTGCGCTCGCCGCGTTGCGGCACGCTGATCTCCACCTTGCGGTCGATTTTAGTTCCGAGCGCCTGGGCCAACAGCTTGCGTTCCTCGAAGTCGTGCGACACCAGCACGAGACGCGGCGGCGGCTTGTCGTCGTAAAACTGCGCCATGAAGGCGCCGAGCACCTCCGCCGGCCCGAGTATGCGGTCGGCCTTCGGGAAGTAAGCGCGATTGCCCCAGTTCTGCCCGGTGCGGAAGAAGAACACCTCGACGCAATTGTAGCCGCCGGCCTGATGCAGCGCGAAGACGTCGGCTTCTTCCACGTTGCGCGGATTGATGCCTTGGTGCGACGTGATCGCCGACAGCGCCGCGAGGCGGTCGCGATAGATCGCAGCGCGCTCGTAATCCAGCGCAGCCGCTGCGGTGTCCATCTCAACCGCCAATTCCTTGTGCACCGCCTGACTGCGGCCGGACAGAAATTCATTGGCCTCGCGCACCAGTTCGGAATAACCGGCAAAATCGATTTCCTCAGTGCACGGCGCCGAGCAGCGCTTGATCTGATGGAGCAGACACGGCCGCGTCCGTCCTTCGAAAAATGAGTCCGAGCACGAGCGCAGCAGGAACGCGCGCTGCAGCGCATTGATGGTGCGGTTGACCGCGCCGGCATTGGCGAAGGGCCCGTAATAATGTGCCTTGCGCGTACGCGCGCCGCGATGCTTGAGAATTTGCGGCGCCCAGTGGTCCGACGTGATCATGATGTAGGGGAACGATTTGTCGTCGCGCAGCAGCACGTTGAAGCGCGGCCGCAGCCGCTTGATCAAATTGGCTTCGAGCAGCAGCGCTTCGGTTTCGGTCGCGGTCGAGACGAATTCCATCGTCACCGTCGCCGCGATCATCCGCGTGATGCGGCTGTCGTGGCCCACGGGCCTCGTATACGACGTCACCCGCTTCTTGATGTTCTTCGCCTTGCCGACGTAGAGCACCTCGCCCTTGACGTCGATCATGCGATAGACGCCCGGCGCCGACGGCGCGTGCTTGACGGACCGCGCGATCGCGGAACGCCCGGCGGCCAGCGTACCGGCCGGCGCCTCGTTCAAGTCGAGCTCGGGCAGCGAGGATTCTTCTTCGTCTTCACGAAGCTCGCTGGCCGGATCGATGTCTTTGGGCGTGCCGTTCATCGGAACTTAGATAATACAGTTTTTCGTTTGCGTATGATCTTGTCCGAAAACCAGTGCCCACGTTTCGGGATCATGCGCGTTCTATTCCGGCATATCGCTATCGGCGGTGCGCCAGGCCAGATGCTGGCCGCCGTCGACGGCGATGGTGACGCCGGTGACGCTGTCCGACTGCGCCAAGTAGAGCACCGCGGCGGCGATGTCCTCCGGGCTGGGACCCCGGCCGAGCGGCACGGTGGCGGCCTGGGCGGCGAATTGCGCCTCGGACTGCCGGGGGCTCGGCAGCGTCGGACCGGGCGCCACCGCATTGACCCGCAGTTTCGGCGCCAAGGCCTGCGCCAACATGACCGTGGCGCTGTGCAGCGCCGCCTTGCTGACGGCGTAGGAGAAAAACAGCGGCGTCGGCTTGAGCACGCGCTGGTCGACGATGTTGACGATCGAGGCGCCGGCGGGCGCCTGCGCCGCGAAAGCCTGCGCCAGAAACAACGGCGCCGCCAGATTGACGGCCATCGCGCGCTCGAAATTTTCGCGTTGAAGGCTTTCGATTTCGTCCGGCTCGAACACGCCAGCATTGTTGACCAGCAGCGTCAGCGCGCCGAACGCGCTCGCCGCCGGAATGAGCCCCTGCACCGCGTCGCGGTCTTCGAGATCGGCGAGCACGACGCTGGCACGCCCGCCCGCGGCGTTGATGTCGGTCGCGACTTTCTCCGCATCGTCGCGCGAGCGATTGGCGTGCAGCACCACGGCATAACCTGCGCGCGACAAGGCCAGCGCAATGGCGCGGCCGATGCGGCGGCCGCCGCCGGTAATCAGCGCCACGCGCGGCGTATTGTTGTTGTCCGTCATGAAATTTTTATCCGGCACATTTTTTCGGATATTGGCCGCGCAACGAGCGCGGCTGCGATCATAGTAAATAGAAGCTGAGGCGACATGGTGAATCAAGCGCGCGGAAGCGGAATTTCAATAACAGTTCCTTAGGGATAACGCCGGGTCATCCTTACCGATTCATAACCGCTTAACGTAAAAGGCGCGATAAATCCCCCACGAAAAATAAAGCTAACTTTGCCGCAAACCCGCATCGCGTAACACACCGCGAATGCACCGGCGCCGGCATCTGGTGGAGTATCGTGATGAAGAAGATCATTTTGGCGCTTGCCCTGGCGATCACCGCAAGCGCGGCCAGTGCAGCGGACCTCCCGCGCGGCTCGGCGCCCTACTATTCGGCTCCCGCAGCCGGCTTCAACTGGAGCGGCGGCTACGTCGGCGCCAACCTCGGTTACAACTGGGGCAAGATCACCAACTCCGGGACAAACCCGAGCGGTCTCGAAGGCGGCCTGCAAGGCGGCTACAACTGGCAGAACGGCCAGTTCGTGTTCGGCGCCGAAACCGACCTTCAGCTCAGCGGCGCCGACGACACCTTCGCGCCCTTCAAGTTCTCGAACCCCTGGTTCGGCACGCTACGTGGCCGCGCCGGTTTCGCCTACAGCAACTTCCTGTTCTACGGCACGGCGGGTCTCGCCTATGGCGGGCTGAAGGCCGAAAACGGCCTGCTCACCGAGAGCAAGACCCATGTCGGCTGGACCGCGGGCCTCGGCGCCGAAGTCGGCATCACCTCGAACTGGTCGGCCAAGGTCGAGTACCTCTATATGGATCTGGGCAGCCGCTCCTATTCCCTCACCGGCACCACCAACGGCTACCACGCCAACATCATCCGGCTTGGCCTCAACTATCACTTCTAAGCAAAGCACCTCACACGTGGCAGAAAGACCCCGGGCCCCACAGCCCGGGGTTTTTCGTTGCCGCCTCAGGCAAGAGCTCCGCCAAATCTCTAAGTATTCGATAATTTCAATTCAAGGCGAAGACAGTCTAAATCGCGGCAGAACCATGTCATTTCATCGACACGAATAAGGCAATACCTTCAAGAACTTACTTACGTGTGTTGCTTTTATACACTAGACGCTCGGCCATATTTGAATACTGTGCCCGTCAAGTGGGGGCTACCCTTTCAAGGAGATGAGTGATGAAGCGTTTGGTTCTGGCGGGCATGAGTGCGCTCGCGATCGTTACGACTGTTGGTGCGGCCAATGCGGCGGATATTCAGCGCCGGCAGGCCATGCCGACCAAGGCGATCCCCTATGTGCAGGCGTATAATTGGACCGGCGGTTATGTCGGTATTAACGGCGGTTACGGCTTCGGCCGTTCGGATGTCTCGGCGCCGTTCGCGTCGGGCAGCTTCCGCACCTCCGGTGGCGTTGTCGGCGGCACGGTCGGCTACAACTACCAGATGGGTCAGGCTGTGTTCGGCGTCGAAGGCGACGTCGACTGGAGCAACATCCGCGGCAGCGCGACCTGCGGTGCCGGCTTCTCCTGCGAAACCAAGAATAGCTGGCTCGCAACCGCGCGCGGCCGCATCGGCTATGCGTTCGATCGTGTCATGCCTTACGTGACCGGCGGTCTGGCGGTCGGCGATATCAAGAGCTCGGTCGCCGGCATCGGATCCTCGACCCAAACCAAGGCCGGCTGGACGATCGGCGGCGGTGTCGAAGCCGCGCTCGCCTGACCGTGGACCGCGAAGGTCGAATATCTCTACGCCGACCTCGGCCGCGGCAGTTCGATCCTCGGCTCGGACACCAAGTTCAACACCAGCCTGGTGCGCGCTGGCGTCAACTACCGCTTCTAATCGCGTAACGAACAATCGAAAAAGCCCCGGACTTCGGTCCGGGGCTTTTTTGTTTGTGGAACTTTACGGCAATGGTCTCTCGATACCGGCTCGCCTGGCCTTGTTGCCGATTAGTCACGACCGATCGCCTTCGCATTGGGTGGCGGAACGATTGCCAAAGGGTGGCGTTGTTTGGGCACTCGGGGGCGGTGTTCCGTGCCGTCCAATGTTTCCCAGTCATACGGCAAAGAGGTGCGTCATGAAAAATCTTCTTCTGGCCAGCGTCGGTCTTCTTGCGCTTGGTGTTGCTTCGGCTTCGGCGGCGGATATTCAACGCCGCGCGATGCCGACCAAGGCGGTCGAATATATGGCGCCCATCTACAACTGGACCGGCTTCTACGTCGGTATCCAGGGCGGCGGTGGCTGGGGCCGTTCCGACTACTCCATCGGCGGCTCGGCGCGCCTTAATGGCGGCCTGATCGGCGGCACGCTCGGCTACAACTGGCAGTCCGGCCCGCTGGTCTACGGCCTCGAAACCGATCTGGCCTTCGCCAACATTAGCGGCAGCGCTGGCTGCGGCGGCGTCTTCGGTTGCTCGACCCGCAACAACTGGCTCGGCACGACGCGCGTCCGCTTGGGCTACGCGATGGATCGCTGGATGCCTTACGTCACTGGCGGCTTCGCCTACGGCGGCGTGAAGAGTTCGGTGGCAGGCGTTGATGCCAGCGACACCAAGGGCGGCTGGACAGTCGGCGCCGGTATCGAAGCTGCGATCGCCGGACCGTGGACCGCCAAGGTCGAATATCTCCACGTCGATCTCGGCCGCGCCGACGCTGCCTTCGGCGGCACCGCGAGCTATCGCTCCGACATCGTGCGCGCCGGTTTGAACTATCGCTTCTAGTCGATCGCGTTCGTACAAAAGCAAAAGCCCCGGAGTTCGCTCCGGGGCTTTTCTCGTTCTGGCCATCTCGGCTCAAGCTTTGACTTTGGTTTCTTCAAACGACGGCACTTGCGCCGCGAACTTGTCGTGCCACTCCACCAGCCGCGGATATTCTTTGCGCCAGGTGCCGGCGAAACGCAGATCGCGATAGCCGAGCAGGCAAGCGAGCGTGATCTGTCCGACGTCGGGCACCGCATCGATTTTCGGCGGCGACGCTTCCAGCGCTTTCATGCCGCGCGTGACTTTGTCGTTTTGCCGATCGACCCAGGCCTGCACCTGTTTGTCCGCCGGACGGTAGCGGCCTTCATAGACAAGCAGGATGCAGGCATCGAGCACGCCGTCGCAGTGCGCCTGCAACCGCAGCGTTTCGAAACGCGCCGGGCCGTCCTTCGGAATGATGCGGCCGCCGCCGGCGAGATAATCTAGATACTCGACGATCACGCGCGAGTCGTAATAGGCGGTGCCGTCTTCGAGAATCAGCACCGGAATTTTTCCGATCGGATTCTGGACGCGGACGCTGTCGGCCGGATCCTCGAGGTCGACCGGACGAATCTCGATCTTGGGCGACAAGCCGAGGACGTTCGCCGCGATCCGCACCTTGCGGGCGAAGGGCGAGGCGGGACCGGAACGCAGGATCATCATGGCAAAATTCTTTCTTGCGACAGGGGCGGGATGCATAGCCCGCCGCCGCCGCGTGTCCAACCTAATATTTTCGGGCCGCACGCCACCGGCGCGCACTGCGCACATGCGCGCGAACTAGACCCGGGCGCGAATTGCCGCGTGGTTAGCCGGTTATGACCAGATTGACCGCCTTGGGGCCTTTGCCCTTCTTGTCCGGCTCGACGTCGAAACTGATCTTCTGCCCCTCGTTCAGACTCTTGAGCCCCGCTTGTTCGACCGCGGTGATGTGCACGAACACATCGCGTCCACCATCGTCGGGTTTCACAAAGCCGTAGCCGCGTTCGCCATTGAAGAACTTCACCACGCCAGTTTGCGCCATAGGGAAACTCCCTCCCCGCACTGCTTCCGCCACCGGCCCCACGCACGGCGGCTCGACCCGACATTCACGAACGGGGATAGCATCGGCCTCAACCGGCCTCAGTCACTCCGCCGGCCCCCACGAACCGGAGGCGGAACGTCACTGCCAATGACAGAACTACACACCAAGTGGGTTGCCGAGGAAAGGGGCTCTACTCACCCGCGAGCCAATCCAGGCGGTAGGCGCCCTTGCCGTCGCGCCCCAACACCCCGGCCAGCACCGGCAGCAGGGTCGAAAGCTCGGCCTCCAGCGTCCAGGGCGGGTTGACGACGATCAGCCCCGAGCCGTTCAGGCCGGGGACGTCGCTCGGGGCGGCGACGGTGAGCTCGGCCCGCAGGATCTTGGGGATACCCAGCCGGGTCAGGCTTTTGGCCAGCGCATCCGGTTCGTCGCGGCCTTTGATCGGGTACCAAAGCGCGTAGATGCCGGTCGCCCATTTTCGGTGGGCGGCGCTGAGGCCGCTGGCGAGCTGAGCAAAATCGCTGTCCTCCTCGAACGGCGGATCGATCAGAACCAGCCCGCGGCGTTCCGGCGGGGGCACATAGGCGCCAAGCGCCATCCAGCCGTCGATTTCCAGGGTTTTGATCCGGGTATCGCCGCGCATGTTGTGACTGAGCGCAACGGCAGCTTTCGGCTCGAGTTCGCAGGCGATCAGCCGGTCCTGCGGACGCAGCCAGGCCCGCACGATGGCCGGCGAGCCGGGATAGATCTTGAGGCGGTCGCGCTCGTTTAGCGCGCCGATCACATCGAGATAGGGCGCCAGCAGCGCCGCCGCCTTTTCCGGAAGTTCCGCGGCCATCAGCCGCGCGATGCCGTCATACCATTCGCCGCCGCGGCTCGCCTCGTCGCCGGTCAGATCGTAGAGCCCAGCGCCGGCATGCGTGTCGATGACGCGAAACGGCGCTTCCTTGGTCCGCAAATAATTCAAGATGCGGCACAGCACCGCGTGCTTGACCACGTCGGCGAAACTGCCGGCATGAAATGCGTGGCGATAGTTCACGTGTCGTTCGAGCTCCGCGGGTCCATTGCGGCAGCTTATGGCACATCATTGCCATTTGCGCTGCATGCTCAACGCGACACCCCGCGCAAGCCGAACTGGGTCCGCGGCTTGACCGCGGTGTGCGGCAGACGCGGTTTGCGCGCCGGTGGCGGCGCCGGTTCGTCCGGCGTTTGCACCGCAGCCGAAGAAGGCGCCGACGCCCGCGCGCGCACGGCGCGGCGCGAACGCTTCAGCGCGGCTAACAACAGCCGCGTCGTGACGAAAATCGCGGACATGAAACCGATCGCATGCAGACCCGGCGCCATCCGGAGCGGATGGCTCGAACCGCACACAAAATCCATGAGTCCAAACGAGCTGTCGCGGCAGAAAATGGACGCGCCGAAGGCTTCGCCGTTCATCTCGTTCGCCGTTATCGGCCACAACACAATATAGCCCAGACCCGCAAAACAGGCCGCAAAACAAGTGTAATCCTTGATGCGATTCATGGCCGCGCTCCACCCTGCGCTGTGCGGGTGGAAGACTTACGGAATTGCGTTACAGGAATCTTGCGCCAATTCGCGACACGCGGGGGTTATCCCAATACCGCGGTCTGCATCGTTAGTGACGGCTTAATGCAATCATAGACACAAGGGCCGTTCGGACGACTTCCGCATTCGGATCGAGCGCGCGACATTCTCAATAAGCTCTTGTTCAGAAATATTTTTCGCAAAAAAATACTTTCGCATAGAACTTCTCGTCCGAACCGGCGTTTAAGTCATCCGCCGCGCACCGCCGGCATCGCGATCCTGTCGCGCTTGCAGGCGCGGCGCGTCACCTCGGCGCAGTCGTGGAAGGAAAAATCCTTTTTCAAACAGACACGCACCTCGCTCATCCGCTTGCTGTCGCAAGCGACCGCGATCGAGCCGCGCGGCAAACCGGGATTGGCTTTGACGAAGGCTGTGGCGACCTCGTCAGGCGTCACCATGATCGGCTTGTCGAGTTCGAGGTAATCCGCCGGAATCTTGATCACGGCGCGCGCCTTACGCACGGTCTCGAAATAGGCGTTCGCGGAAAGCCCCGAGCAGGTGCCGTGGCGATCCCATTCATGAAAGATCAGGCGTGGGCTCGGCATAAGGTCGAGCATGCTGCCGACGATGTTGCGGTCGAGCCGCGGCGCCGGCACCTGGCAGAAAGCCGGGAAGCCCTGCTCATATTGCGGCCACAGCCCATGCACCACGAAGGAGAACGGCCGGCCGCCGCATTGCAGGTCCGGCGCCCGGTTCGGCCCGCGCTCCTGCGACGCCTCGCAGTAGGATGGCGACCAGGACAGCGCCAGGACGTAGAAATCGAACTGGCCGGGTGCGTTTTGCCGCCGGTCTTGGCTACCTGTCTGGGCAAAAGCCCCTTGGCCCGACGGCCCCGCCGCGTTTTGCGCGAGGGCCACAATGGCGAACAGGAAGAGGAAACTCAGGGTAACCGCGGCAGTGTGTGCCGTCTGCCGAACGCGATAGCCGAACATGCGTGCCCCCAGACACCACCCGTAGAGAACAAACCGGAAATTGATCTATCTCAAGAGTTCCGTCCGATAGTGCACTAAGAACAGGAACATTTCAAGAACAAAATAAGATCACAGAGATAACTCTCAGGGCCGCGCCATCTTGCAGCGTGGGTTATAGGCCCAGTGGCGGTCGAAACCGACCACGCACCATTCGACGCCCCAAGTCCGGCCAATCACGCCCGTGTCCTCGCCGATCCAATAATTCACCGCGTGTTTCTTGCCGTCGCTGACCAGCGCCACGGCGCTGCAGAAGCGGCGCGGAATGGTGCCGGCGGCCCAAGGCCGGTAGGCGATCTCACGCACCCGCTCGAAGTCGAGGATCTGCAGATCGGAATTCCAGAACCGGCCTTCCTTCTGTGAGAACCGCGAAGCGATGGTGCGCAATCCTGCCTCGCAGGCCGGCAAGTCGCCGTCGTAGCGCGTGCCGCTCAAGTAGAAATTCTTTTCCAGCCAGTTTGCCGCCTGCGCCGGCGCCAATGCGCCGATCGCGATCGAGGCAACAATGGCGGCCAAAATAGCGAACCTGCGCACCATGACCGAACTCCCACCGACGCACGATTCCGAAAGCACCAACCGGTTCCCGGCAATAATCATGCGCAACTGAAAAACCTTCCGGAGTTTATCACAGGTTTTTCGCGATGCAGCCGATTCGTGCACAGCTTTGCGGCCGCTTTGACTCGTGAGTCAGGATGCGGCGCTGCATCATTTTCCTGCGAGTCGTGGCGTGCGGTGTTGCATCAAGCGCGGTCCGTAAGCCTCCAGTCGCGTCGCGTGACGTCGTGAGTTTCGATCTCGGCCGGTCGGATCGATGTCGGCGTCTGTGCGTGTTGCGTAAAGCGTTCCAGGTTGTTTTCAGTCGTATGCGTTCACGGCGTTGGTTGCCGGCTCATCGCCGGCAACCGCGCCGAAATGCGTTTTAGGGCGCGCTTTTTTTTGCGCGTGATCTTGTCCGAAAACCGGTTCCCACTTTTCGGGATCACGCGCCCCAATCTCCCAGCACAGCCTGGACCAGCGCCAAGGCTGCCACGGCGGCCGTATCGGCGCGCAAAATGCGCGGACCGAGCGACAGACGCACCAGATTCGGGCGTTTTCCAAGCGTTTCGCGCTCGTCCTCGGAAAATCCGCCTTCAGGGCCGATCAAAACAGCCAACGGCAAACGGTGCCGTTTGTCCGGACATTTGGCCGCCAACGCCGCCACCGGGTCCGTGACCTCGGCATCCTCGTCGCAGAACACCAGGAGCCGCTCAGGATCAATGTCGAGGTCCTTGAACGCTACCGGCTCGCCGATCGACGGGATCGCGAGCACGCCGCATTGCTGGGCGGCCTCGATGGCATTGGCACGCATGCGGTCGAGATTGAGCCGCGCCACCTGCGTATGCCGGGTCAGCACCGGCTGAATGCGCGACACGCCCATCTCGACCGCCTTCTGCACCAGGTAATCGAGCCGGGCATGCTTGAGCGGCGCGAACAGGAAATGCAGGTCGAGCGGCGCCGGCTGCTCGCGCTGCCGCGCGCCGATCGCGGCCGACAGCGAGCGCTTGCCGGTTCCCGTCAGTTCGGCCTGCCACTCGCCGTCCCGGCCGTTGAACAGCAGCACGCCGTCGCCTTTGGTCAGCCGCAGCACGTTGACCAGATAATTGGCCTGGTCGCGGTCGAGCGCCACCTCGATGCCGCCGCTCAGCGGCGCATCGAGGAAAATACGGGGGGTGCGGAAGTCATAGCGCGGCATGGGGAACCTTAGGCAGCCGGGTTAAGGCGTCATTTGGCGAGAAATCTTGCGCATTTTGCCGCCTTCCCGACGTATTCGGCGGGCTGTTATAAAGTACTCTCCGGCCAATCGTCTGTATAATAGGCAGGGGAACTGGAGAGGATTCAGCCTTTGATCAGGTTCTGCTCGGCATCAATTCTCGCGGCATTCGTGTTTGCCGCCGCCGGTTCAGCCATGGCGCAGTGGGACCCGGTCCCGCAGCAGACGCCCACAGCATCGCCGTGGAACAACGCGGCCCCGCAGCAGGCACCGGCCGCGGCATCACCGTGGAATGCGGCCCCGCAGCAAGAGCCGCCCTGCGTGGCTGCGTTCGGCAAGCTGCGCGACGACGCGCAGAAAAAGGCCGCCGCCATCCGCACCGCCAGCGAACGTAAAGCCGATCCGAAAGAAGCCTGCGGTCTGTTCCGGAACTTTTCCGCCGCGGAGGCCAAGCTGATCAAATATGCCGCCGATAACGCGGCCGCCTGCGGCATTCCGCCCGACATTGTCACCAATCTGAAACAGCAGCACACCAAGACCGTCGGCATTCAGGCCCGCGTGTGCCAGGCCGCTGCGGCGCCGCCGCGGCAGCAAGGCCCGAGCTTGAGCGACGCACTCGGCTCCAGCGCCATCCCCGACGTCAGCAATATCCGCACCGGCCGCGGCACTTACGACACCCTGACCGGCACGCCGCTCGGCAACAGATGACCGACGGTACGGGACGCGTCGCCGACTCGACCGGAAACTGGGTCGACAGCCTCGCGCCCGCCTTCAGCCGGCCCTATCTGCGGCTCGCCCGGCTCGATCGCCCGATCGGCTCGTGGCTGTTGCTGATGCCGTGCTGGTGGTCGGTGGGCCTCGCCGGCATGAAGCTCGACCATTTTCCGAGCTTGTGGCACATCGCGCTGTTCTTCATCGGCGCTTTCGCGATGCGCGGCGCCGGCTGCACCTGGAACGATCTGGTCGACCGCGATCTCGACGCCAAGGTCGAGCGCACGCGGTCGCGCCCGATCCCGTCCAAGCAAGTGACGGTCGCGCAGGCCACCGTCTTCATGCTGGCGCAGGCGCTGGCCGGGTTCCTGGTGCTGATCCAGTTCAACCGCTTCACGGTGGTCATGGGCATCGCGTCGCTGGGCGTGGTCGCGATCTATCCGTTCCTCAAGCGCTTCACCTATTGGCCGCAGATCGGTCTCGGCCTGGCGTTCTCGTGGGGGGCGCTGATGGGCTGGCCGGCCGCGTTCGGCGCGTTGGGATGGCCCGCTTTAGTGCTCTATGCTGGCGCGATCTCTTGGGTGATCGGCTACGACACCATCTATGCGCATCAGGATCGCGACGACGACAGCTTGATCGGCATCAAGTCGACCGCGCTGCTATTCGGCGAACGCACGCCGGCGATGCTGACGAAATTCTATGCCGCCGCGGTGGTGCTGATCGGCATTGCGGGCTTCATGGCCGGCGGCGGTTTCATTTTCATGCTCGGCCTGGTCGCCTTCGCCGCGCATCTGGCCTGGCAGGTGACGCGGCTCGACATCAACGATCCGGCGCACTGCCTGGTGCTGTTCAAATCCAACCGCGACGCTGGGCTGATTTTGTTCGGCGCCATGCTGCTGGACGCGGCGCTCTGAGGCGGACACATAAAGTCAGCCCGATTCAGCGGCATTCGCGGACAATCCCGCGCTCATATCTGAAAATTTCCTGATATTTCGGCGATAAGCCGCCCCGAGAATTGCCCGGCCTTGCTTAAGCCGGTAGTTTGGTAGGGCTTTTCGTACATGTAGGCGGTTGGGAATATGTCGGCGGGGGTGGGGTCGAGTGCGACGCGTCGTGGCGCGGGCGCAGCTTTGCGCGCGACCCTGCTGGCGTCGTCGTCGCTCGTGGCCGCGTCGGCCCTGCCCGCGGTAGCGCAGAACGCCACCTGGAACGCCAGCCCCGCGACTAACGACATCAACACCGGCACCAACTGGTCGTCCGGAGCCGTCCCGACCGGGGTTGCCACTTTCGATCAGTCCAGCCGCACCTCGCTGACCATCGGCGGCTTTTTCAACTTCGTCACCATCAATACGCTTTCGTTCAATGCCGGAGCGCCAGCTTACACAATCGATACCGGATTGAATTTCTTAACTTTGGACGGCCTCGGCGTCGTCAATAACTCGTCGAATGCGCTGACCTTCACCGTCACCGGCGGGCTGACCTTCGACAACAGCGCGAGCGCCGCGAACTCGATCATCAACGGCGATGCCGGCACCACGACGAGTTTCATCGGCAGTTCGACCGCCGCCAACGCCATTATCAATATGAATGGCGGTCTGGTGCAGTTCACCGGCACCGCCGATGGCGACAACGCACAAATCACCGCCAACGACGTGGGCGGCTCCGGCAGGATCGATTTCTCCGGCACGGCGGGCGTTGGTAACAACAACATCGTCCATGCCGGCTCGATCGCCGGGTCTGGCAGTGTCAGGCTCGGCGCCAATCAATTGATCGTCGGCACAAACAATCTTTCAACCACAGTCAGCGGCGTGATCGACGGCGCCGGAGGTTCGCTGACCAAAGTCGGCACCGGCACGCTGTCGTTGACGAACGCCAACACCTATACCGGCGGCACGACCACCACCGCAGGCACGCTCGTCGCGAACCATATAGACGGCTCGAACCAGATCGATGCGCTCGGCGCCGGCGACGTCACACTCAACGGCGGCACGCTGCGCACAGGCGTCAGCGGCGCGTTATCGAACAATCTAACCTTCGCTTCCGGTGCAACCAGTACACTGTCGGCAGCGACAGGGACCGTGCTCACGCTCGGCGGTGCAGCCGGCAACACGAATACCGCATTTACGATAGGCGCAAATTCGGTCGCGGTATTCGGGTCCGCGACCGACACCGGCACAATCCGCATCAATGCGTCGTCACAAATCCCTTCCGTCGCTGCCACCTCGGCGGTGGTTGTCGCTGGCGGCACGCTGCAAGACTTTCAAGATGCGCTGTGGCAAGTGCTCGCCAATACGGGCTCTACCACGGTGAACGCCGGAGCGACCATCGACTACAACGACTCGAACCTGCAGGTCCTCGTCAACCTCACGGGTGGCGGCAATATCAAAACCGGTAGTACCGGCACCAACGACCTCAGCATCTTCACAACTTCGGGGACCAAGGTTTTCTCCGGCGTGATCAGCGGATCGCATCCGGTGTCGTTCAATTCTACCGGCGCGCCCGTCACGATGATCCTCGCCGGCGACAATACCTACACCGGCGGCACGACGATCTGCTCTTGCGTGACCCTGCAGCTCGGCAATGGCGGCACGACCGGCTCGGTCGTCGGCGACATCATCAACGAAAACAAGCTGATCTTTAATCGCTCGAATGCCTACACGTTCAACGGCGTCATTTCCGACACCGGCGATGTGATCCAAGACGGCACCGGCAATACGGTGCTCACCGCGACCCACAGCTACACCGGCGACACCACCGTCAACGCCGGCACGCTGAGCGTCAACGGCGACATCCGCACGTCGAACCGCGTCATCGTGAACAGCGGCGGCACATTGGGCGGCACCGGCTTCGTGCCGGACACGCTGATCAGAGCCGGCGGCACGCTGGCGCCGGGCAATTCGGTCGGCACGTTGAATGTGGTCGGCAACCTGCAGTTCATTACCGGGTCGACTTACGCCGTCGAGGTTTCCTCGGCGGGCGCCGACCGCGTCAATGTGACCGGCAACGCGACGCTCGGCGGCGCGGCCGTCACCGCGAACGTCGCGGCCGGCACCAACGTCAACAGGCAATACACCATCCTCAACGCCGGCAGCCTCACCGGCAGGTTCAATTCGTCGGTCAGTACCAACCTGCCGTCCAGCTTCGTCTCGAGCCTGAGCTACGATACCAACAACGTCTATCTCAACTTTGCACTGACGTTCCCGCAGGGATCCTTCGGCAGCCTCGATCAAAATCAGCAGAACGTCGGCAACGCGCTGACCAATTATTTCAACAGCACCGGCGGCATCCCGCTGTCGTTCGGCGTGTCGACTCCAGGCGGCCTGTCCCAACTCTCCGGCGAGCCCGGCGCCTCGGTGCCGACGGCGGGCTTTGCCGCGATGAGCCAGTTCGTCAATGCGATGATCGACGGCTCCGGCAGCAACAGCAGCCAAGGCGGCGCGCTCGGCTTTGCAGACAATAACCAAGACAATGCTTATGCGCCGAAGCGCAAACTCTCGGCGGCACAGACCAATGCCTATGCCGCGGTGACGCCGCGCGACCGCATGGCGATGCCGTTCGCGTCGCGCTGGAACGTCTGGGCCACCGGCTACGGCGGCAACAGCACCGTGGACGGCAACGCCACGGCCGGCACGCACGCCACCTCGGCCCGTGTCTACGGCACCGCGGTCGGCGCCGACTATCGCGCCACGCCGGACACACGGCTAGGCTTCGCGCTCGGCGGCGCCGGCGTCAATTTCAGCGTCGACAGCGGGCTCGGCGGCGGCCGCGCCGACGTGTTCCAGGCCGGCGCCTATGCGCGCCATCAGATGGGCGCGGCGTACCTCACCGGCGCCGTCGCCTATGGCTGGCAGGACGTGACCACCGACCGCACGGTCACCGTCTCGGGCACCGACAGACTGCACGCCAGCTTCAACGCTCACACGCTCATGGCGCGGCTTGAAGGCGGCTGGCGTTACGCCCTGCCCGCCATCGCCGTGACGCCTTACGCCGCCGCGCAGACCACGACCTTCTATCTGCCGTCTTACGCGGAAAGCGCGACCTCCGGCAGCAACCAATTCGCGCTGAGCTATGCCTCGCAGACCGTCACCGCCACGCGCGGCGAACTCGGCGCCCGCTTCGACAAGACTATGCCCTTGGCGATGCCGTGGCGCGACGCGCTGCTGACGCTGCGCGGCCGCGCGGCCTGGGCGCACGACTGGAACACCGGCCGCAGCGCCACGGCGACGTTCCAGACCCTCCCCGGCGCGACCTTCGTCGTCAACGGCGCGCAGCCGGCCGCCTATGCGGCTCTGATCTCCGCCGGCGCAGATGTCGCCTGGGGCAATGGCTGGACGGTGGCCGCCAATTTCGACGGCGAATTCGCCTCGACCACGCGCAGCTATGCCGGGCGCGGCTCGCTGCGTTACGCCTGGTAGCGACGTTCGCTATTGAATCGCTATTGAATCTTGGCGCGGTTCTCTTCGGCGCGGATGATGGCGTCGTTGGCCGCGGCGACGCCGGACTTCGGCTTTACCGGCATCGGCCTTGGCCAACCCGTAATCGAACCGGTGGCCACTTCGTCATCGTCGTCGAACTCACCGTCTTCACCGGCGATTGCTTTGAGCGCGTTACGGTCTTTGCTCGAGATCGAGCCGGTCACGTCGTCTTCGCCGTCATCGCCCGGCGTCGCGACCTTGCCGCGCATCTTGCCGCCGATCGAGCCGGTGTAATCGCGGTTGCGCTGCTTGCTGGCATAGACCGCGCGCGCCTTGGCGGCGACCACGTCGCCCGGAATCGCTTCCGGCCGGCACGGACGCCGTCCGCTGGCGCGCCGCATCAGGTCGACATGAATGTGGTCGTAATGCGCGGCGTTATAGCCGGGCGCCAGCACGGTGGAGAAGGTGTCGCAGGCGTAAAGCTGCACGTCGTGCAGGAAGCCCTGCTCTTCCGGCGAGCCGCGCCAGCCGTCCTTGACGACGATCTTGCGGCCGTCGGCGAGCACGAAGCCGGCAATATCGAGCGCGTTGCCGAAGGCATGTTCGGACACACGCGACGTGCCGGCACCCACCATGCCGCGGCAGGAGTAAGCCGATATCTGCTTGATGGTCGCGACCTGGCTGCCGAACCATTTCTGCGCGGCGGGCTGCACGCCTTCGGCGACCCATTTGTCGAGCGCCGACACCAGCGGACAAGCCAGCGTCGCGGCCGGCTGCAACGTCGCCGGCATGATGGCGCCGGTGGTCCGCGGGCCGCGCGACGGCCCGAGCGCGGGCGGCGCGCGCTGCGGCTCCGGCTCATAGCGCACCGCGTTGGTAGCGGGTTGCGTGCGCACCGGGGCGCCGCGGCCGGGCGGAAGAATGGCGTCGTCCGGAACATCGTCCGGCTCCATCACGCCGCTCGATGGATACGGCGCGCGGCCTGGTGCCTGAATCGGCGCGTCGTTCGACGGCGATCCGGGCGGCGACAGAGACACCGGCCGTCCGGCCGGCTCGTAATTCGAAGGCGTTCGTACCGGCTGCGGGCCGGGCGTCCAGCGCATGATCTCGCCTTGCACGGGGCGCGCCGGCTGGACTTGAATCGCCGGCGCCTGCGCCGGCCGGCCGTAACGCATGTCGTCCAGCGGATTGCGGATCGAACCGGGCGGGCGCACTTCTTCGCCATAGCCGATCGCCGAGCTGGAGCCGCCGAGCGCCGCGACCTTGAGCGGGAATTCCGCGCCGCACATGCCGGGACCCTCGATCGGCTCGATCTGCACGATGCCGGCGCCCATCTTGACCGCGCCCGACTTCATGCAAGTGGCTTCGGCCTGATGCCGCCACGCCGCGCGTTCGCCGGTCTGCAACATGCTGCGCCCGCACCCGGCAAGCGCCAGCAGCAGTACCAAACCCGCACCGGTGAGATAAAAACGCCACTGTCCCGTCATTTTTTTAAAATGCGGGTATCTTGTTTAACGGGGCTTCAACACTGCTAAATACGAATTCGTTAAGGATAAGAAATCGTTGACAGCGCATGATCCCGAAAAGTGGGCACCGGTTTTCGGATCAGATCATGCGCAATTAAATAAGCCTTCCTTGATTGGCCGCCGGCTTTCGGCTCAATTTGCCGAAACGCTCAGGGGAAAACCATGGACGCCAAAACGCGATTCATTCTGGCCGCCGTCATGTCGTCGATGATGGTGTTCATGGTGACGCTGGTCGTCACTTACCTGAACTTGGGCTTGCCGCCGAACTTCCTGCTGCAATGGGTCAAGGCGTATTTCATCGCCTGGCCGATCGCCGCCCTGACCGGCTTCCTGGTCATGCCGATGGCGCGCCGCGCCACCGACGGACTTGTGCGGATGTTCGGCGGGTAACTAGCGCGTGATCCCGAAAAGTGGGAACCGGTTTTCGGACAAGATCACGCGCCAGAAAAAAGCTACTGCGCCGACGCCTTGATGCCGAGAATCTTGCCGATCTCCCCGACCTTGGCGCGCTGGTCGTCGAGCGCGGCGTCGAATTCCTTCGGCGAGCCCGGATTGACCACCTGCCCGGTGGCGGCAAGCCTGGCGCTGATGTCGGCGTCGGAGATCACCGCGCGAATGTCGGCGGCGATCTTCTCGCGGATC
The DNA here is from genome assembly GCA_031389925.1 of Hyphomicrobiales bacterium. Lineage (GTDB taxonomy): Bacteria > Pseudomonadota > Alphaproteobacteria > Rhizobiales > Xanthobacteraceae > Pseudolabrys. Next base: position 29,976 of record JANMSZ010000303.1, read on the forward strand.
GCCAGCGGCATATCCTTCGGCCCGTGCACACCGACGAGGCCGTCCAGCTCCAGCGACTTGAAGCCGGCTTCCGCCGCCGTCGGAATGTCGTTCAAGGCCTTGGCGTGTTGCGAGTTGGTCAGAGCGATGACCTTGACCTTCCCGGCCTGCACCCGCGGCCGCATGATGGCATAGGCGCCGACGAAAGCTTGAATGCGCCCTTCGGCCAGATCATTGATCGCCGTCACCGGATCCTTGTACGGCACCTTCGCCATTTCCAGCTTCTCGGTTTTCAGGAACGCCGCGAACAGCAGATCGTTGGCGCCGGTCACCGACGCATAGTTCAGCTTGCCCGGCGCGGCTTTGACTTTAGCAACCAGTTCCTTGACCGAATTGACGCCGAGCTCGGCCGGCACCGCGAGCGCGATCAGCGTATTGGTGACGCGCGCGATCGACGTCAGGTCCTTCGGGTTATACGGCAGCTTTTCGTGCAGCAGCGGATGCGCGGTGAACGTCGACGCCGGCGCGAACAGCAGAGTGTGCGTGTCGTTGGCGCCGAGAACGCCGGTGATCGCCACGAAGGCATCGCCGCCCGGCCGGTTCTCGACCACGACCGGCTGGCCCCATTTCGCCGACAGCTTGTCGGCCAAGAGCCGCGCGGTGATATCGACGCCGGCGCCGGGCCCGAGCGGAATGATGAACTTGACGGTGCGATCCGGCCAAGCCTGAGCTTGCGCCGCCGACGGCGCCACGATCGCGACCAACGCCGCAAAGCCAAAAGCCATGAAGGCCGAAATCGGCCGCAAAAGATTGCGCATGAATCCTCCTAATGACGAATGCGAATGACGGCGTGCCGGCTTAAATTCGCATTCGCTTTTTACCAGCCATCGGCCGCCGTCGGGCCGATTTCAATTTATCGACGAACCGGAGCGCATGCAAATTTGCGCGGATGGTATTTGCATGCATCGCAATTTCGCGGGATTGAGACCGCGTTTTGCCCACGAACGGCGTCCTAACTTCAATTGTGTACAATGACGCACTGCAACTTTTTTTCGCATTGCGCTCTTTAATGTGAACGATCAAGCAGTTGCCACGCCATGTCCGCCGCGCATGACTCCCCGGCGATAAATTTAGGGACTGCCATGCGCGCCACGCTTCGCTGCACCGAGGTTCTCGTGGTAGTGTCTGTCCACCCTCAACAAGGGAGGCACGACCGTGGACCATACCTTGAGACTGGATGTGCTGGCTGTGTGCGCCGTGTTTGCTTTTGTTGGCGCTGTTCTGCTGGGCGCGTTCTGAGTTCAAGCGGCCGACGATAACGACCTGCCGATTGCAAAACAGTTACGACACCGGAGAAGGAAGCTTCTCCGGTGTTTGTTTTTATCTAAGCCGCGGCGATGCTCGGCGCCGCGGTGTGCGGATTGTAGTTGAGGATCGGCGCCAGCCAGCGCTCGCACTCCGCCATGCTCCAGCCCTTGCGCTTGGCGTAATCCTCGACCTGGTCGCGTTCGATCTTGCCGACGCCGAAGTAATGGCTCTGCGGATGGCTGAAATAAAGTCCGCACACCGCGGCGCCAGGCCACATCGCGTAGCTTTCGGTCAGCTTCACGCCAATACGTTCTGAGTCGAGCAGACGGAAGATCGTGCCCTTCTCGGTATGATCGGGCTGCGCCGGATAACCCGGCGCCGGACGGATGCCGCGGTATTTCTCGGCGATCATGTCGTCGCTGGAGAGCTTCTCGTCCGGCTCGTAGCCCCAGAATTCCTTGCGCACGCGCTGGTGCAGGCGCTCGGCGAAAGCTTCGGCCAGCCGGTCGGCCAGCGCGCTCACCAGAATGGCCGAGTAATCGTCGTTGGCGCGCTTGAAGCGCTCGGCGATGACGTCCTCGCCAATACCGGCGGTGACCGTGAAGGCGCCGATGTAATCCTTGAGCCCGCTGTCGCGCGGCGCGATCACGTCTGAGATCGACTCGTTGAAGCGGCCCTCGCGCTTGGACAGTTGCTGGCGCAGGCCGTGCATGACGGCCATGGGCTTGGTACGCGTTTCATCCGCGTAAACATGAACGTCGTCGCCGACGGAATTTGCCGGCCAGAAACCGGCCACGGCGCTGGCCTTGAACCATTTCTCGTCGACGATCTGCTTGAGCATCACGCGCGCGTCGTCATAGAGCGGCCGCGCCGCCTCGCCGACTTTCGGGTCGGTGAGGATCGCCGGGAACTTCCCGGACAGCTCCCAGGTCTGGAAGAACGGCGTCCAGTCGATGTATTCGACCAGTTCGGCAATCGAATAGTCGTCGAACACCTTGCTGCCGATGAAGGCCGGCTTCGGCGGCATGTAAGCGCCCGACCAGTCGAGCTTGAGCGCGTTGGCGCGCGCGGTCGCCAGCGGCAGCCGCACTTTATCCTGCTGCGCACGCTCGTGCGCCGCCGCGATCTTCACGTATTCACCGCGCAGCTCCGAAACGTAGCCGGCCTTGCCCTCGGCCGACATCAGCGATTGCGCGACGCCGACCGCGCGGCTGGCATCGTTGACATAGACCGCCTGCCCGCGCCGGTAGTTCGGATGGATCTTCACCGCGGTGTGCACGCGGCTCGTCGTGGCGCCGCCGATCATCAGCGGCAGGTCGAAGCCCTGGCGCTCCATCTCGGCCGCGACGTGGCACATCTCATCGAGCGACGGCGTGATCAGGCCGGACAGACCGATGATGTCGGCCTTCTCGGTGCGCGCGATTTCCAGGATCTTTGCCGCCGGCACCATGACGCCGAGGTCGATCACTTCGTAATTGTTGCAGGCGAGCACGACGCCGAC
>JANMSZ010000312.1:0-7286 GCA_031389925.1 Hyphomicrobiales bacterium
GATGGTGTGCAGCGACAGCGTGGTCTTGCCAGAGGATTCCGGCCCGTAAATCTCGACCACCCGGCCGCGCGGCAGGCCGCCGACGCCGAGGGCGATATCCAGGCCGAGCGAGCCGGTGGACACGGTCTCGATATCCATCGACTTGTCGTTCTTGCCGAGCTTCATGACCGAGCCCTTGCCGAACTGGCGCTCGATCTGGGACAGCGCGGCGGCAAGAGCCTTCGACTTATCCATGGACGATCCTTCGACGATACGCAGGGCAGGCTGGCTCATGTGTCGCGCTCCTTATGGCCTTAGATTCGACCCCCGACAACGCGGCCCCTGCCGCGGCGCCGGAATCGACCGGTAAAAGCAATGTACACTATTTGTTCTCTGTTCGCAATATGTTCTTTTTGAAATCCGGGTGGTGGTCCCTTTCGACCCCTGGTGCCCTGATTTGAATATGGGAGTGGCCTAGTTTGGAACTTCAACGTCGGACGGAACTTGTAACGAATGGAGGACTCATTATGCAGAAATTTGCACTGACTGCGTTGGCTGCGGCGGCCCTTTTTGCAGGCCCGGCCTCGGCGCAGGTTTATTACTCTGGTCCGGGCTATGGCGTTCAGATCGAGCCCCGCTATGAACGGGGCTATGACGAGCCGCGATATCGCCGTCGTTGGGATGGAGAGGAACGACGCTCCTATCGTCGGTCCAATGAGAATCGACGAGGCCGCGCGGCGTACGCCGATCCAGGCCATCCCTATGGATACAACTACAATTACGGCGATCCGAGGTGTGGGAGGCCCAACTTCACAATCCAAGACGGCGTCTGCAAGCCGTACATTGGACGCTGATCTGGAATAGAAATTACTGCGTGAGAGGCCGCCTCCGTTGGCGGCCTCTTTCATTTTGCAGGTACCTGCAAAGTTAGATGGTGGCCTGATTTGAATTACCCAGTGGCCTAGTTTGCCGTGTACGGTAGCTGGATCGGCACTCCTGCTGTGCCGAGCGTCCCCAAGGAAACCAATGAAAATCCGTTCTATCGGCGCGCTGCTTTGCAGCGTGGCCTTCGCGCTCGTCATGACAACAGGTGCGTTCGCCCAAAATAACAACAGAGGAATAGGCGACGGAAGGCCGGGCGCTTTGGGGGTCGGAGACAAAAAGCCGGGCGTGATTTCTCGCCATACCGGGCCGGGAAATAGCAACACGCATCAAAGTAAAACGAAGAAACAGGGAACCGGCACGATCCGAATGGAGCCGGTTGGCACTTCGCTCAAAAGGAACTGACAACATTGAGGCCACCTCGATCGGTGGCCTCTTTCATTCCAGCCAACGCTTTATCGCGACCCTACGCCGCCGTCCGCGGCAGCGCGTAGGTTCGCGTCTGATTGCAGGTGCTGCAGAGAAACGTGTGACGCAGCATGTTGGGATTGACCTGGTGCGGCGTCGTGCATGCCAGCACCATGATGGTCCGGCACTTCGGGCACGGCGTGCCGGCCGCTTGCAACTGTCCGTCTAAAGAAGTCATGCCGAATGTCCGTCCAAAGGGCTCATGCCGAAGCATAGCTACCGCACCGTTAATATTCGGGTACCGGCCTGTTTTTCTCCCTCGCGGCTTAGCATTTGCCGTGGCGAGGCCCAGTTTGATTGGAACAACGGCCTCAATCAGCCGTTTGGTCCAAGGGCTTCACACACGCATTGCGAGAAACCTATGACCCATCTTCCACGGGACGAAGAGATGTTCGACCTCGCCTTCTGCCGGGGCAAACAGGCAGAATATGCCGCAAAGGCGAAGACCGCGACCAATCCAAGCTTGAAATTGGCCTATGAAGCCACCGCCCGCGAATACGCCTATCGCTTGACGCTCATCGGCGGAAAGAGCGCGACCTAGCCGGCGGACACGGCGAAAAAACTCGGCGTGATTGATCTCGATCAATTACACAACCCAGAGATGGCCTTATGAGTACGGCCATGCAACAGGCCGCTCAAAAACGCGCATGCGACGCCCCGCAAAACGACGCGGAGCAATTGCTTGAGAACGCCCGCAAGTCGTTCATGCTGGCCAGTAAGGCCATCCTCGGCAACGATATCGCGCGCTACGCGGCGATGGGCCGCGACTATCTCGTGCTCGCGCACCAGGCGGCGAAAATCGACACCACGGTGCCGAAACCGAGCTTTTGGGATCTCCCCTAAGCTCTTTCCAGCCTGTCTTGCCGCACGAAGAGCCAAAGGCCTAAGGGCAACCCGGCTCTAGTTCTGATGATCGCTCAGCATCAGCTTCAGCGCAGCTTTGCCGGCGCGGCTGGCTTCGCTCATGGACTCGAAATAGACCTCGGAGTGATCGACCGGGCTGGTCCTGCCGGCACGGTAAATCTCCCAGCGCCACGGCTTGGGCGGACGGGCGCGGTTCTTCACGACAACGGAGAAATCGGTGTGTTCGATCATGCCGGCCTTGTACTGCAAAACGCCCGGCCATGACACCGAATTCGCAAACAAAGACCACCGGCCGGCTTGTTGGTTAGTTTTCCGCAATTACCGTCCTCGTTCACCCTAACCGCAATCCGCAATTGCCTCCGCAAGGCCGCGCCTTAAGGATGCCGCGTGGGACAACGTCAGGGGGCGGCAATGGCGGATCAGTGGGTACGGCTCGGCATGGCCCTCGCGGCCATCGCTCTGGTGTCGATCGGTCTTTACCAATTCAGTGGACGCGCCGGTGCGGGCGAACCGGTCGTCAGCGACTTTAGTCTGCGACGCTAGGTCTCCCCGCTTCAAAGCAGGGCAGCACTGCGCTTAAATTCTTCGCAGAAGCTGCTACGGTGCGGGCAATTCCTCGCGGGAGCCCACCCTTTGGACCGGACTGTAGCCAGGCTCAACATCGAGCATTACAAGCGCCTGCTTGCGACGGAGACCGGCGAGGCGCGGCGGCAGGTATTATTGCGTCTGCTGGCGGAAGAAGAAGAAAAGCTCGCCAACGGCTCGAACGGCAGCGGCAACCCGCCTCAAGACACCTGACGCTCGAAGCCGCTCTCCGCGCTCCATTCGCGCCAATGAGTCGGACGCACGTCGACCCGCTCCCCCGTCGCGCTATTGGTCCAGCCGCCGGGGACGCGCCGGCAGGGAAACACCAAGGCGTGCGAGCCGTCGCGATCCACGACCGCCAATTCGAGGTCGCAGCCGAACGGTGCGTTTGCGACGGTTTGCCACATCGGACGAGATTGCGCCGTTTGCGCGCCGGCACATTGACCTAGATCACGCGGGCGCCGAATAGCGGCCGAATTGATCTGGATCAAATTCGTCGGATGGTACTCTCGTAACAAGGACTCCTTGCTCACTTGTGCACTGGATCGGTTTTTTGAGTACGCCGCCACGCCCCCTCATTCGTCACTGCCCGCTGTGTGGCATCGCCATGCAGGCCAGGAAGTCGCGGGACGACCTCGATAGACATGACGTCTTTGAATGCCTGAATTGCAACACCGTGATCAGCCAGGCGCCGCCGCGGGAAAATGGCGATAAGTGAGGATGCCCGGCCCACCGCCGTATCCCACTACCTCCTTATAATCGTGGGATAATTTGATTTAGAATAATTCCATAGTGGGCAAGCGGTGGTATATTTATAGCCTATCACCAACGTGAATGCGTGGGGCATTCGGGTCAGACTCAAAGGGAATCAGGAATGAAATCAGCTATCGCAAAGCGATCGATCGTTCTCAACCAGCACAAAACCAGTATTTCGCTCGAAGACGACTTCTGGGATTGCCTACGCGCGATTGCCGACGCCAAGAAGATGAAGCTGACCGCCCTGCTCCTTCAGATCGACAACAACCGCAACAACGCCAATCTATCGTCGGCGATTCGCGTGTTCGTTTTCAACGAAATGCGCGCCCAAGCCGCCGCGCAATCGGCTCAGGCCGCCAAAGCGGCTGCGGGAAATTGGCCGGTCGAGTCCAAGGCCGCTCTGTCCGTGGTCGCATAGCGCAACTCCTGATCGTTCGCGCCGCTACGGCTCGCCCAAATCTTTGAGCGCGGTGCGCGCGTAAGCATTGTTAGGATCGAGCGCCAGCGCCGCCTTGTAGTCGGCAATAGCGCGCGCCCGGTCGCCGAGGCCCTGATGGGCAGCGCCCCGCCACGCCAGCGTCGCGCTCGAACGCGGCACGTCGTCCGGCAGCGCCTTGAGCACGACGTCAAAATCGTCCTTGGCCCGCGCATAGTTCTGTAACTGAACCGCCGCATAGCCGCGGCCCATGTAAGCGCGGATCGCCGGGGCGCCAAGCGGCGCGTGATATTCAACGCGGATCGCGGCGTCGTAATCGGCGAAGGCCTCCGGCGCCTTGCCGAGCGAATTATATTCGCTGCCGCGCAGCGCGTGCAGATCCTGCGAGATGACGTTCGGCCCCGGCTCGATCGCCAGCGCGCGCGTATAGAGATCGATCGCCTGCGCATGATCCTGCGCGCGCGAAGCCTGACGCGCCTGCGCCATCAACCGCGACAGCTGGCTGCCCGGCTCGATCGGCCGCACGATCGCGGGAAGCTGCGGCATGGTGATGAAACGCATCAGCGTGCCGTCGGCCAGCGACAGCAGCAGCGCGAGGGCCACGACAGCGCCAACGACCGTCAATATCCAGCGAAGTACGCCCATGGCCGCACCTTCTCGTGTGGCCGGTATCGTAAGGCGGTGCGGTAAACGCGGCGTTTCGAACGCGCCCGCGTTTTATTCGATGCGGATGTTGGCTGCCTGCGTGGCGCGCTGCATGCGCGTCATTTCACGGCCGATCAGTGCGGAAAACTGCGCGGGCGTTCCCGGCGTCACGCTCGCCTGCTGCGCCGCCAGCAGATCGCGCACCGGGGCTTGCGCGAGCGCCGCGTTGAGCGCCGCGTTGAGACGCGCCACGACCGGCTGCGGGGTATGCGCCGGCGCCACCAGGCCGAAGAAGGCGCTCCAGTTCAGCTCCGTGAGATTGAGTTCGGCAAACGTTGGGACGGCGGGCAGCACCGCGAGGCGTTGCGGCGCCGAAACGCCAAGCGCGCGCAGCTTGCCGTCCTGCACCAGCGGCAGCGAGGTCGGCAGATTGTCGAACATCACCTGGATCTGGCCGCCGACGGTATCGGCAAGTGCAGGCCCCACACCACGATAAGGCACGTGCAAAAGCTTCGTGCCGGTCGCCAGCTTGAACTGCTCGCCCATCAGATGACTGACCGAGCCGTTGCCCGATGATCCGTAAGCAAAGCCATCCGGTTTCTCCTTGGCCAGCGCAATGAAGGCCGCCATGTCGCGCGCCGGCACGCCCGGATTGATCGACATGATGTTGGGCACCTCGGCGATGGCGCCGATGGGCGCAAGATCGGCGCGCACGTCGTAGGGCAGCTTCACGTAGGCCGCGGGATTGATGGCCAGCGTCGAGGCCGTACCCATGCCGATTGTGGCGCCATCAGGCGCGGCGCGCGCAATCGCCGCGGTGCCGATGGAGCCGCCGCCGCCACCGCGGTTTTCGACGATCACCGTCTGGCCGAGCGGGCCGCGCATCGCCTCGGCGATGATGCGCGCGATGACATCGGTCGAACCGCCGGCCGCGAACGGCACGATCAGCGTGACGGGCTTCGATGAACTTTGCGCGCGTGCCGCTGTCGCCAGCACACTCGCAGCAAGCCCGGCAATGACGGCGCGACGGCTGAACATCGAACGATTATGGCACGGCCGCGTGGCTTGCACAGTCTTACCCTCTCCCCTTGCGGGAGAGGGTGCCGAACGAACGAAGTGAGTGAGGCGGGTGAGGCGTCAGTGCCAATTGCGGAGCCGGACCCCTCACCCGGCTCGCGCTTCGCGCGATCCACCCTCTCCCACAAGGGGAGAGGGGACCTCGATACGCCAGATCGCTTCCATGCCGAGCTCTGGATATTAGGTTCGCGACCGGGTTCTGATCGTCAGACCGTCATTGCATCGCGCTCGGTGAACATCCACATTCCGCCGGAGCGCGCCGACTGCACACGAATGCGGAGCGCCCGCTTGGCATCGGCACGGTCGCCTTTCCAGGCAAATTCCAGATCGACCGGACCGTCCTCCATCGCGCGCCTGACGCGGGTGTAGATTTCGCGCTTGTTCACGCACATCGATTCGCCGAAATAATTCTGGCCGAGCGGCGCTTCGCTATAGCCCGCCAACCGCACTTCGGTGGCGCTGAAGAACAGCACCGTCCCCTGGCTGTCGAGTTCAATGACGCCGAATGGCAAGATGTCGAGGTCCGATGGGCTGGCGCGCTCGGCCTGCGCGGCGATATCCGGTGCATTGAAATCAATGCTGGCTTGCGCCATGGAGCTTTTCTTCCCTCAGTCTATTATACGTGTTTTTTTTAAATTTTTAGCGACTGTCTAACGGCACAATGCTGGCATGCGCTGGCTGAGTCGCCAAGCAAACTAAAGGATATCCGATGGGCTTTTCAGTCGCTTGCACGCAAAGCAATTTCTGCGTGCCGCAGACCGAAGTGCAGCTTGATCGAGCGCGCGACGCCGCCCTACCCCAAATTTAGCTCTTTGAAAAAGTCATTGCCCTTGTCGTCCATGACGATGAACGCCGGGAAGTCGACGACCTCGATGCGCCAGATCGCTTCCATGCCGAGTTCGGCATATTCCTGCACTTCCACCTTCTTGATGCAGTGCTCGGCCAGATTCGCCGCCGAGCCGCCGATCGAGCCGAGATAGAAGCCGCCGTATGTCTTGCAGGCGTCGCGCACTTGGGCCGAGCGATTGCCCTTGGCCAGCATCACCATCGAACCGCCCGCCGCCTGGAACGTATCGACGAAACTGTCCATGCGCCCCGCGGTGGTCGGCCCGAAGGCGCCCGAGGCGTAGCCCGCCGGCGTTTTCGCCGGGCCTGCGTAATACACTGGATGATCCTTGAAATAATCCGGCAGGCCCTGCCCCGCCTCCAGCCGCTCGCGCAGCTTGGCGTGCGCCAGGTCGCGCGCCACGATCATCGGCCCGTTGAGCGACAATCGCGTCTTCACCGGATATTTCGACAGCTGCGCCAGGATCTCTTTCATCGGCCGGTTGAGATCGATCTTGACGACCTCGCCGCCCAATTTCTCCTGATCGACGTCCGGCAGATATTGCGCCGGATGATGCTCGAGCTCCTCGAGGAACACGCCGTCGCGGGTGATCTTGCCGAGCGCCTGGCGGTCGGCCGAGCACGACACGCCAAGCCCGATCGGCAGGCTCGCGCCGTGGCGCGGCAGCCGGATCACGCGCACGTCGTGGCAGAAATATTTGCCGCCGAACTGCGCGCCGACGCCGGACGACTGCGTCATCTTCAGGAC
>JANMSZ010000337.1:0-5215 GCA_031389925.1 Hyphomicrobiales bacterium
GAGGGCTATTACGCCGCCTTCATCCGCGATCCCGACGGCAACCGCATCGAGGTGGTGACGTTCATCGCGGCGAAATAGTCAGGCGAGTTGCTCTGGCGCGGCCGCGGTCATTTCCTTGGCGGCTTCGGGAACGGCGGCGGCCGCCTTCTGTAGCATCGGCAGAATGTCCTCGACCTTGTCGGCCACCAGCAGGTCGAAATTCAACTCGCTCCGGATGAACTCCGTCGCCCGCATGTGATCGAGCAACGAGCAAAGCGGGTCCCAGAACTTTTCGATATTGGCGAGCAGGATCGGCTTCTTGTGCCGGCCGAGTTGCGCCCAGGTCATCTGCTCGACGATCTCTTCCAGCGTGCCGATGCCACCCGGCAGCGCCACGAAGGCATCCGCCATCTCGAACATCTTGCGTTTACGTTCGTGCATATCGTGGGTGATGACGAGACCGGCGCTGCGTTGGCCCGCCCGCTCTTTGTTCAGCAGGAATTCGGGAATAATGCCGGTAAGTTCGCCGCCGTTGTCGCGCACGGCCGCCGCGACCGCGCCCATCATGCCCATGTCGCCGCCGCCGTAGACGAGGCCGATGCCGTTCCGGGCCATCATGGTGCCCAAAGTTGTGGCGGCTGCGAGGAACGCCGGGTTGGTGCCCGGTCCGGAGCCGCAATAGACGCAGATTTTTCCGATTTTGCTCATGTTTTCGATTCTGTTGGTCGCCCTGCATGTGCAACGCAGCAAAGGCATCGTCAAGGCACGCGCAGACGGAACTGCTGTGCAGCGCCTTGTGGCGGGGTGATTACCCCAGGGAATCCCCCTATATGAGGCGCAGCGGGCCGCTACGAGGCCCCATCTGCCCGGACACTGAATGAGCGACCATCACCACCGAACTTCCCAGCCGCAGGCGCCTGCCTCGGGCGACGGAGCCTCGCTGCTGGGCACCGTTATCCATCTGTGGCCCTACATCTGGCCGACCGACCGGCGCGATCTGAAAATCCGCATTCTCGGCGCCATGGTGCTGCTGTTCGCCGCCAAGCTCGCCACTGTCGCCGTGCCCTTCACCTACAACTGGGCGACCGACGCCTTGGCCGGAACCGGCAGCGCGCCGGTTGCCGGCTCGGACTGGGTGGTCTGGATCATGGCCGCGCCGATCGCCATGACCATCGCCTATGGCGGCATGCGCATCCTGATGGCGGTGCTGACGCAAGTGCGCGACGGCCTGTTCGCCAAGGTGGCCATGAACGCGGTGCGGCGGCTGGCCTTCCGCACTTTCGTGCACATGCACGAGCTGTCGCTGCGCTTCCATCTCGAGCGCAAGACCGGCGGCCTGACGCGCGTGCTCGAACGCGGCCGCAACGCCATCGAGACCATCGTGCGCATGGTCATCCTGCAACTGTCGCCGACCATCATCGAACTGGCGCTGATCGTCGCCGTGCTGATGTGGCAGTTCGACTGGCGCTACGTCGCCGTCGTCATGGTCACCGTCGTGATCTACATGGTCTTCACCTACTACGCCACGGAATGGCGTATCGGTATCCGCCGCAAGATGAACGAGAGCGACACCGACGCCAACGTCAAGGCGATCGACTCGCTGCTGAACTACGAGACGGTGAAATATTTCAGCGCCGAGGAGCGCGAAGCCGAACGCTACGACAAGTCGATGGCGCGCTACGAGAGCGCCAGCGTGATGGCCTACACCTCGCTGGCCATCCTCAACGCCGGGCAGGCGGTGATCTTCACCATCGGGCTTGCCGCCACGATGGTGATGTGCGCCTTCGAGATTCACGCCGGCACCAAAACGGTCGGCGATTTCGTGCTGATCAATTCGATGATGATCCAGCTTTATCAGCCACTCAATTTCATGGGCATGGTCTATCGCGAGATCAAGCAGGCGGTGATTGACATCGAGACCATGTTCACGATTTTGAGCCGCGATCCGGAAATCAAGGACGCGCCGGCGGCGCCCGAACTTGCAGTCACGGCGGGCAACGTTCGTTTCGAAAACGTCGTGTTTTCATATGAACCCGACCGGAAAATTCTCAAAGGTATTAGCTTCGAGGTGGCGGCCGGCAAGACCGTCGCGGTGGCCGGCCCGTCGGGCGCCGGGAAGTCGACGATCTCGCGGCTGCTGTTTCGTTTCTACGATCTGGCCGGCGGCCGCATTTTGATCGATGGTCAGGACATCGCCAAGGTGACGCAGAAGTCGCTGCGCAAGGTGATCGGCATGGTGCCGCAAGATACGGTGCTGTTCAACGACACCATCCGCTACAACATCCGCTACGGCCGCTGGGAAGCGACCAATGAGGAAGTCGAGCACGCGGCGTCGCTGGCGCAGATCGACAGCCTGATCCGGATGGCGCCCAAGGGCTACGACACCGAAGTCGGCGAGCGCGGCCTGAAATTGTCCGGCGGCGAGAAGCAGCGTGTGGCGATCGCCCGCACGATTTTGAAAGCGCCGCCGATCCTGGTGCTGGACGAGGCGACCTCGGCGCTCGACAGCCACACCGAGAAGGAAATCCAGGACGCGCTGGAGCGGGTGTCAAAAGGCCGCACCACGCTGGTGATCGCGCATCGGCTGTCGACCATCGTCGGCGCCGACGAGATCATCGTGCTGGAGCAGGGCGAGATCGTCGAGCGCGGCACGCATTCGCAGCTTTTGGCCCGCAAGGGCCTGTATGAAAGCATGTGGAACAGGCAGCGCGAGGCCGAGGAGGCCCGCGAGAAGCTCGCCCGGGCAGGCGAGGCTGAAGCCGCCCCGAACCGCAATCCGCCGCCGGTGGAAGACGCCATCACGGCCGCCGCGGCCGCAAACCCTGTATCGCGTGAAGCGCCCGCCGACGCGGCGGAGTAAGAGTTCTAAGTTATAATATATTGATATATCAGTATGTTATGCGTATATATGCATGATATTTAAATGAAAGTTCTTGCAAAATAGCAACTTTCCTCTATATTGCTGTGATGACAAAGCTCGAGGGATTGAAGAAACATCTTCGGCCGGGACGAGTGTATCGACGCGAGGAGTTGGCTCGCTGGTCGAATGCTGTCGATCGCCATCTCAAACAGCTTGTGAACGAAGGAACGCTCACGAAGCTGGCGGGCGGACTTTACGCTTATCCAAAGGAGACCGTGTTTGGGAAGGCTCCTGCAGAAGACGACAAGCTCGTCGGGACTTTCCTAAAGGATGATCGGTTTCTTTTGGCTTCGCCCAATGCTTACAACAGCCTCGGCGTTGGGACGACGCAGCTTTACGATAAGACGGTCGTGTACAACCATAAGCGACACGGCAATTTCTCGCTGGGTGGACGTACATTCGATTTTCGCGTGAAGCCCTCTTTTCCAAAGTCGCTCAGCAAAGAATTTCTGCTGGTTGACCTCGTAAACAATTTGGACCGGCTTGCGGAAGATCGAACTGAACTCCTTGCTCGTGTCAGGGAGCGCGCCGCGTCATATGACGCGCCGCGACTGGAGCGCGCCGCACGCAACTATGGCAACGTGCGAACCAAGAAATTCTTTTCTGAAGCCTTGAAAGCGGACATGGCCTCTCATGCCCGCTGACTTTCTTCACAATCATCCACAATTCCCTGAGCTCATCCGCATTGTCGCTGCCGAGAAGGGCATCGATCCTGCATTGGTCGAGAAAGACTATTGGATCATGCACTGTCTGTATGGCCTTCAAAAGCTAGACATGACCTTCGAGTTGAAAGGTGGGACATCCCTCTTCAAGGGCTTTCAGATCATCAATAGATTCTCGGAGGACATCGATATCCGCATTGAGCCTCCACCGGACCAGGACGTTAAAACCGGCCGCAATCAAACCAAGACCGCGCATGTCGAGGGCCGTCGTGCCTTTTACGATTGGCTTGCAAAAACAATCCACATCGAAGGCATTAGCAAAGTCGAGCGCGATACGGCCTTTGACAATAAGGACTTATTCAGCGGCGGCATTCGGCTGTCGTACAATCCGGCTGCCAAGGCCCTTGCCGGACTAAAGGACGGCGTTTTGCTGGAGCTAGGCTTCGACGATGTTACGCCGAATGCCGCAAAAGATATCAGCTCATGGCTCTATGATTGCGCCGCTGACAAAGTGCAGATAATCGACAATCGAGCAAAGGGAGTCGCCTGCTACGACCCCGGCTACACCTTTGTCGAAAAGCTCCAGACCGTTTCGACGAAATTCCGTAAGCAACAAGAGTCAGGGGAATTTCCCCTAAACTTCATGCGGCATTATTACGACAGCTACAGTCTGTTGCGGCGACCGGAGGTACAAAAATTTATTGGAACTGACGCATATAAGGTGCACAAGGCCAAGCGATTCCGTCAGGGGGATAATCCGGACATTACGAAAAATGAAGCGTTCCTTTTGAACAATCCGGCCACGCGCAAACTCTACGCAAAGGCGTATGCGGAGAGCACCGCGCTCTACTACGGCGACAAACCAACCTTTGAGCAAATTATTGCCGAGATCGCCAAATGGACCAATAAGTTGTAGTGTTTGCTGTAAGCCCTAAAATTGCATTCAACGCCTGAGCTTGTCCGAACAGTTCATCTTTTCCACATTCTAGTGGCATCAGCTGTTCCTCTGACCAGCACGCGGCGGAGTAGGATGAACCATGTCCATCTATGATTCGATTCGCTCGCAAATGGTGCCGATCACGCCGGAGGGGTATCCCTTCATCGGCGCTTTCGCGCTCGCCAGCCTGATCCTGTTCTGGCTGTGGAGCCCGCTCGGCTGGATCGGCACGGTCCTGACGCTGTGGTGCGTGTATTTCTTCCGCGATCCGCCGCGCGTGACGCCGGTGCGCGAAGGCCTGGTGATTTCACCTGCCGATGGCCGAGTCAGCCAGGTCACGACCGCCGCCCCGCCGCATGAACTCGGCCTCGGCGACAAGCCGCTGCCGCGCATCTCGATCTTCATGAGCGTGTTCGACTGCCACGTGAACCGCAGCCCGGTCAACGGACGGGTCGAAAAGATCGTTTATCAGCCCGGCAAGTTCCTCAACGCCGATCTCGACAAAGCCAGCGCCGACAACGAACGCAATTCGCTGGTCATCTCGACGGCCGGCGTGCGCATCGCGGTGGTGCAGATCGCAGGGCTGGTGGCGCGCCGCATCGTCTGCTTCGTGCGCGAGCAGCAGCCGCTCGGCGCTGGCGAACGTTTCGGCATGATCCGTTTCGGCTCGCGGCTCGACGTCTATTTGCCGGAGGGCACCTCGCCTTTGGTGGCGAT
>JANMSZ010000353.1:0-4630 GCA_031389925.1 Hyphomicrobiales bacterium
GTTTGTAATTTTCGCTGCTTGCTTTCTTCCCTCTCCCCTTGCGGGAGAGGGTGCCCGAGCAAAGCGAGGGCGGGTGAGGGGTCCGGACCCTCTTGAGGCATGACCCCTCACCCGGCTCCTTGTTCGCTGCGCTCACAAGTCGCCACCCTCTCCCGCAAGGGGAGAGGGTAAGGAGGAAGAGAATGACCGACGCATTCATCTACGACCTCGTGCGCACCCCGCGCGGCCGCGGCAAGGCCGACGGCTCGCTGCACGAGGTGACCGCGCTCAACCTCGCGGCGCAGACGCTCGCCGCGATCCGCGACCGCAACAAGCTCGACACCACCCAGGTCGACGACGTCATCCTGGGTTGCGTCGATCCGGTCGGGGAAGCGGGCGGCGACATCGCCCGCGCCGCGGCGCTGGTGGCGGGTCTCGGCGACAGCGTGCCCGGCATCCAGAGCAACCGCTTCTGCGCCTCGGGGCTCGATGCGGTGAACTTCGCGTCGGCGCAGATCATGGCCGGCCAGCACGACATGGCCATCGGCGGCGGCGTCGAATCCATGAGCCGCGTCGGCATCGGCGCCGCCGGCGGCGCCTGGCCGGTCGATCCCTCGATCGCGGTCGAAACCTACTTCCTGCCGCAGGGTATTTCCGCCGACCTGATCGCCACTAAATACGGCTTCTCGCGCGACGACGTCGACGCTTACGCGGTCGAGAGCCAGAAGCGTTCGGCGAAATCCTGGGAAGAGGGCCGCTTCAAGAATTCGGTGATGCCGGTCAAGGACGTCAACGGCCTCACCATTCTCGCCAAGGACGAACACATGCGTCCGACCACGACGATGCAGACGCTTGCATCGTTGCAGCCGTCTTTCGTGCAGATGGGAGAAATGGGCGGCTTCGATGCGGTCGCCGTGCAGCGCTATCCGCAGATCGAGTCCGTCAACCACGTGCATCATGCCGGCAACTCGTCGGGCATCGTCGATGGCGCCGCCGCGGTGCTGGTCGGCAGCGCCGAAGCCGGCAAGCGCAATAATCTCAAGCCGCGTGCGCGCATTCGTGCGTTTGCCAATATCGGCTCCGAGCCGTCCATCATGCTCACCGGACCTGTTGACGTCACGGAGAAGGTCCTGCGCAAGGCCGGCATGTCGAAGAACGACATCGACCTCTACGAACTCAACGAGGCCTTCGCCTCGGTGGTGCTGCGCTTCATGCAGGCCTTCGACATTCCGCACGACAAGATCAACGTCTGCGGCGGCGCCATCGCCATGGGTCATCCGTTAGGGGCCACCGGCGCCATGATCCTCGGCACCGTGCTCGACGAGTTGGAGCGCAGCGGCAAGTCCACCGCGCTGATCACGCTCTGCATCGGCGCCGGCATGGGCACGGCGACGATCATCGAGCGCGTGTGAGCGCGACAGCGATGCCGAAGATCGACATCGACAAGATCGCGATCGACACCGCGATCGGCTATCCGCCGCCGTTCGACAAGGCGGTGGAGGGGCGTAGCCGCAAGCGGCTCGGCAACGCCGCCGGTCTCGACCAGTTCGGCGTTAATATCTGCACGCTCAAGCCGGGCGCGGCGTCGTCGCAGCGCCACTGGCAGCACAACGAAGACGAATTCGTCTACATGCTCGAAGGCGAAGCGGTGCTGTGCGAGGACGGCGGCGAGACGGTGCTCAAGCCCGGCGACGCCGCGGCCTGGAAGGCCGGTGTGCAGAACGGCCATTGCCTAGTCAACCGCTCGAACCGCGACGCCGTGTTTCTCGAAGTCGGCACCCGCTTGCCGAACGAGAAGGCCACCTATTCCGACATCGACATGCTTTACGAACGCGACGCCGGCGGCCGCCGCTATCTGCACAAAAGCGGCAAACCATATTCCACTTAGAAACTTCAGATTTAGGGAGCTTACGCTCATGGCGAATTTCACCCTCGACGTCGACGCCGACGGCATTGCGCTGATCACCTGGGACACGCCTGGCCGCTCGATGAACGTCATCTCGATGGACGTCATCGGCGAGCTCACCGACATCGTCGAGAAGGTTGCGACTGATGCTGCGATCAAGGGCGCGGTCATCACCTCCGGCAAGGACGCCTTCTGCGGCGGCGCTGATCTGACGATGCTCGAGCGCATGGGCGCGATGTACGCCAACATGATGAAGAACGAGGGTGCCGAAGCCGCCGCCGGCTTCGTGTTCGAGGAAAGCCGCAAGCTGTCGCTGCTGTATCGGCGCATCGAAACATCGGGCAAGCCGTGGGTCTGCGCGCTCAACGGCACCGCGATGGGCGGCGGTTTCGAACTCGCGCTCGCCTGTCATCAGCGCATCGCCTCGGAAAATCCGAAAACCCGCGTCGGCCTGCCCGAGATCAAGATCGGTCTCTTCCCCGGCGCCGGCGGCACGCAGCGCATCGCGCGCATGATGCAGCCGGCCGATGCGCTGCAGTTCCTGCTCAAGGGCGACCAGTTGTCGGTCGACCGCGCCAAGAACGCCAAGCTGATCGACGCCGTGGTGCCGGCGGCCGATCTCGTGAAAGCGTCGAAGGAATGGATCAAGGCCGGCGGCAAGGCGGTCAAGCCGTGGGACGAGAAGGGCTTCAAACTGCCCGGCGGCCCGGTCTATTCCAAGGCCGGCATGATGACCTTCCCGCCCGCGAACGCGATCTATCGCCGCGAAACGTATGACAATTACCCGGCGGCGCGCGCTATCCTCCAGGTGGTCTATGAAGGTCTGCAGGTGAACATGGATACGGCGTTGCGCGTCGAGTCGCGCTGGTTCGCCAAGATCGTGCGCACGCCGGAAGCGGCGGCGATGATCCGCACGCTGTTCGTCTCGATGCAGGATCTCAACAAGGGTGCCCGGCGTCCGGCCAAGGAGCCGGCCACCAGCATCAAGAAGGTCGGCGTTATCGGCGCCGGCTTCATGGGCGCCGGCATTGCGCAAGTCAGCGCCGCCGCCGGCCTGCAGGTCGTCTTGATCGACCGCGATCAGGAGACCGCCGACAAAGGCAAAGCCGCGCTGCACAAGGCGCTTAGTGACCGCGTCATGAAAGGCCGCATGAAGGGCGCCGCGCGCGACGAACTGCTCGCCTTCATCACGCCGAGCGCCGACTACGCCGCGCTGAAGGATTGCGACCTCATCATCGAAGCCGTGTTCGAAGACCGCAAGATCAAGGCCGATGTCATCGCCAAGGTGCAGGCGGTGATCGGCGACAAGGCGATCTTTGCCTCCAACACCTCGACGCTGCCGATCACGTCGCTGGCCGCCGACTTCAAGGACCAGCCGCGCTTCATCGGCATCCATTTCTTCTCGCCGGTCGATCGCATGATGCTGGTCGAGATCATTCTCGGCAAAGAGACCGGCGACCGCGCACTGGCTGTCGCGCTCGATTATGTGCGCGCTGTGAAGAAGACGCCCATCGTCGTCAACGACACGCGCGGCTTCTACGCCAACCGTTGCGTGCTCGCTTATATCCAAGAGGGCCATCTGATGCTGCTGGAAGGCATTCCGGCGGCAATGATCGAAAATACCGCGCGCATGGCCGGCATGCCGGTCGGCCCGTTGTCGCTCAACGACGAAACCGCGCTCGACCTCGGCCTGAAAATTCTGCGCGCCACCGAGAACGATCTCGGCGCGGGTATCGTCCCAGCGGCGCAGAAAAAAATGCTGGAGGATCTGGTCGAGAAAAATGGCCGCCTCGGCCGCAAGAACGGCAAGGGCTTCTACGATTATCCGCAAGGCGCGCCGAAGAAGCTGTGGCCGGGCCTGTCCGACATCCTGCCGAAGAAGCTCAGCAACGAAGAGATCGACGCCATCGACGTCGAGGAGTTGAAGCAGCGCTTTCTCGTGGCGCAGGCGGTGGAAGCCGCGCGCACCTTCGAGGAGAAGGTCGTCACCGACGTGCGCGAGGCCGATGTCGGCTCGATTCTCGGTTGGGGCTTTGCGCCGTTTTCCGGCGGCGTTCTGTCTTACATCGATATGATGGGGACGAAGAAGTTCGTCGAACTCGCGCGCGCTCTGGAAAAGAAATACGGCGCGCGCTTTGCGCCCGGCAAGTTGCTGCTCGATCTCGCCGAGCACAACGAGGGCTTCTACAGCCGCTTCGCGCCGCAGAAGAAGAAAGAGGCGGCTTGATCTTTCTTACCCTCTCCCCTTGTGGGAGAGGGTGGATCGCGCGAAGCGCGAGCCGGGTGAGGGGTCCGGCGTCAGCGTTTAGTACTGACCCCTCACCCGCCTCGCTGACGCTCGGCACCCTCTCCCACAAGGGGAGAGGGAAGAAAGAAACTACATCACAATCGTCAGCCGCTTCGCCGCGCGGGTAACGCCGGTATAGAGCCAGCGCTCACGGCTTTCGGAAAACGCGAAACTCTCGTCGAACAGCACGACGTCGTCCCACTGCGAGCCTTGCGATTTGTGCACGGTGAGCACGTAGCCGTAGTCGAACTCGTCGTAAGGCTTGCGGCGCTGCCAGTCGAGTTGCTCAAGCCCGCCGGTGAAGCATTCCGGCCGCACCGAAACCTTGACGCCGCGCGTCGCCGTTTCGTCGTCGGGCAACAGCCGCATCGTAATGATGCCGGTCTTCTTGCCGCCGCGCTCCTTCACCGACCACAGGCCGCCGTTGAACAGACCCTTCTTGCGGTTGTTGCGCAGGC
>JANMSZ010000365.1:0-32223 GCA_031389925.1 Hyphomicrobiales bacterium
GACCGCGCCGGTGATCGGGATCGCCGGCGCGACGAACATGAATTCGTACACCTTGTCGGCGAGACAGTCGTCGGCCAGTTCCTTGAGCTCGAAGATTTCGCCCATGGTCATGCCCATGATCGGGATGGTGATCCAGTGCCACGGCTGGTTGATGCCGGCCTCGCTCTGGTTCGGGCGCACTTCGCAGCCCCAGGTGTCGCTGGCCAACGCGGCAAGCTCGGTTTCCTTGACGAAATCGAGCGTGTCAAAGCCGAAGCCCGGCGCGTCGCCGCCCGGATAGCCGTCCCAGCTTCCGGCCTTCTGGCAGCGCTCCATCATGCCGGTGCGCACGATAACGTAGTCGCCGCGCTTGAGTTCGACGCCCTGTTTCTTGGCGGTGCCGTAGAGATCCTCGTTGGTGATGGCGTAGCCGTCCTCGAGCGAGTCGACGCCCTTGTAGCGCGCGACGTCGAGCAATACGCCGCGACCGACCATCTTGTTCTTGGTCTTTTCGATGCCGCACTTCTGCGCGCCGGCGCTGGTGACTTCGCGGCAGTCGTAGCCGTTCCACATATAGTTCTCATAGAACACGTGGCCGAGGCCGTCCCACTGCGTGCCGCATTGCAGCGGCATGGTCACCATGTCGTCGGCGGCGCGGATACCGCGCTTGTCGAGCACGCCGGAATAAGCGTCGGTGCCGGTGCGCAGCATGGTGTGGATCGGATTGGTGCGGCCCATCGAGGGATATTTGCTCTTGGCGCCCTGCGGACCGGTGTGATCGAAATTGAGCGCCAGCGAAATCACCTTGCCCTTCTTCACGAGCTTGGTGGCGGCGATGATGTCTTCCGCGCTGGTGTAGTTGAGCGTGCCGATCTCGTCGTCCGGACCCCACTTGCCCCAGTTCTTGTATTTCTCCGCGGCGGCGCTCATGTCCTGACGCGTGACTTTTTTTGTCATCGGTTTTTTCCTTGTGATGTGAAGAGGTTAAGCCACTGGCGCGGAGCGGAAACCCGCCGCCAGAAACGGAATCATGTGGTGCAATGCGCGTTTGACGTCGCCGGGATCGACCCGGCCATTGGTCAGCGCCTGGATACGGCCCGAGTCCGCCATGGTGTAGAACATGGCGCCCAGCATGAAATGGAAGCGCCATTCGACCTCGGCGCGCGGCATTTGCGGTAGCGCCTTCACCAGCGCATCGATGAATTGCTTGCTTGATTGATCGAACGCCTTCGACAGAATTTTCCGCGTCGTCATCACCGGCTCGGTGGCAAGCCGCGCGCGCAACTTCACGAAGGCCGGCCCGCCGAACTGCGGCTGCACGCCGAGCGTCAGCGCCGGGCGCAGGAAAGCGTCGAGGATCTGCTCCAGTGCCGGCTTGGCGTTGTCGGCATGACATTCCGCCAGCAATCGCAGCCGTTCCTGCGCGATCGGCGCGGCGCGTTGCGCGAACAAAGCCTCAAGCAACCCTTCCTTCGAGCCGAAGTGATAAGCGATGGAGGCGAGATTGACGTTAGCTTCGCTGGTGATGGCGCGAAGACCGACGCCCGACATACCGTGTTCGGCGAACATGCGCTCGGCGACTTCGAGAATGCGCTCACGCACCGACGGCAGCGCTTGCGGGGGCACGGCGCGCGGCCGGCGCTTGGCCGAAGATACTTTGACGCTTGCCACTTTGACCGCCGACGACTTCTTCAAGGCGGAAGTTTTGCGCACGCTTGACTCACTATGGCCTATTTGAAACAACGCGGATGTAAACAGTCGTTTGTTTATTGTCAATCAAGGACCGACCGATGGCCGACGCACCCAAGAAGAGCAAGAAAACTATTCTCACCGTCGCCGTCACTGGCAACCTGACCACGATCGAGCAGCACCCCGGCCTGCCCTGCACGCCCGAGCAGATCGCCAACGCGGCACTCGCCTCCGCCAAGGCCGGCGCGGCGATCGCGCATTTACACGTACGCTATCCGGACGGACGCCCGAGCATGGAGCTCGCGCATTATCGCGAGACGGTGGAGCGCATCCGCGACAAGAATCCCGACCTCATCATCAATCTCACCACCGGCGCCGGCGGCCGCTTCGTTCCGGGCAAGGAAGATCCCCGCGTCGCAGGACCGGGCAGTACGCTCATTCATCCGCTCAAGCGCGTCGAGCATATCGTCGAACTCAAGCCCGACATCGCCACGCTCGATCTCAATACGATGTGGTCGGGCTCGGCCGCCGTGATCAACACGCCGGAAAACGTGACCATCATGGCCAACGAAATCTACAAGGCCGGATCGCTGCCCGAACTCGAAGTGTTCGATTCCGGCGACATCCAGTTGGCCAACGTTCTGCTCGGCTCCGGTGTGCTGAAAAGCCCGCCGCTATTCCAGATCGTGATGGGCGTGCGCTACGGCTTCATCTCGACGCCGCAGACCTTGATGTATGCGCACTCGCTGCTGCCGAAGGACGCTAATTGGGCGGCTTTTGCCATCGGACGCTGGGAATTCCCGGCGCTGACGGCGGCCTGGTTCATGGGCGGCCATGTCCGGGTCGGCATGGAAGACAATGTCTATATCAGCAAGGGCAAGCTGACGCCGGACAACGCCGCGCTCTGCGAGAAAGCCGTGCGCATCCTCGACGATCTCGGCGGCGAGCTGGCCACCGCAAAAGAAGCGCGTGAGATTCTGGGACTTAGGCACTAAACTAAAATTCAAGCCGGCCAGCAGTGCCGGCAACCATCAGGGAGGAGTGACGAAATGATCCGCACATTGGGAATTCTCGGCGCGGCGCTCGTTGCCGCAGCTCTCGGCTCGGCGCCGGCTTCGGCCGCCTGGCCCGACAAGCCGGTGAAGGTCGTGGTGCCCTTCGCGCCCGCCGGTCCGACCGACGTGATGGCGCGGCTGATCGCGCAGAAATTGTCGGAAAGCCTCAAACAGCAGTTCTACGTCGAGAACCATCCCGGCGCGGGCGGCAATATCGGCATGACGCAGGTCGCGCGCTCGGCGCCCGACGGCTACACCATCCTGGTCGCAAGCTCGAGCTACACGGTCAATCCGAGCCTCTACGCCAAGAACCCCTACGATGCCTTCAAGGACTTCCTGCCGGTCACGCTGGCAGCGGCCTCGCCGAATATCCTAGCCGTCCATCCGGACGTTCCGGCCAAGACCGTCAAAGAACTGGCCGACTTGCTGAAGGCCAATCCCACCAAATACAGCATCGCCAATCCCGGCGTCGGCACCACGCCGCAACTTGCCGCTGAATTGTTCAAGCTGACCAACAAGCTCGAAACCGCCAGTGTGCCGTTCGGCGGCGCCGGCCCGGCGATTCAATCCGCCGTCGGCAGCCATACGCCGGTCGTCTTCTCCGCGCTGCCGCCGGCAGCGCCCCAAGTGCAGGGCGGCAAGCTGCGCGCTATCGCCGTCACCTCGGCCAAGCGTTCGGCAGCGTTCCCGGACGTACCGACCATGGAAGAAGCCGGCTTCAAGGGTCAGGAATCGGAGACTATGCAAGGTTTCTTCGTTCCGGCCGGAACGCCGAAGGAGATCGTCGACCAGCTCAATCGCGAGATCGTCAAGGTCATGAACCTGCCCGACGTGAAGGAAAAATGCGCGCAGCTTGGTTTCGACGTCGTAGCGAACACATCGGCGCAATTTTCCGCTTACATCAAGGCCGATGTCGACAAGTGGGCCAAGGTGATCAAGGACGCGAAAGTCCCGCAGATTCCGTAAGTACTTTAAATGCGCATCGTCGAAATCCGCGAGACCGCGATCCCGCTCAAATCGAAGCTCGCCAATTCGAGCTTCGATTTTTCCGAAATGACGACGTCGGTGGTCGCCGTGATCACCGACGTCGTACGCAACGGCAAGCCGGTCTGCGGCTTCGCCTTCAATTCCACCGGCCGCTATGCCTGCGGCGCGCAGATGCGCGAGCGCTTCATTCCGCGCATCATGGCGGCGGCGCCCGACACGCTGCTCGACGCAACGGGCAACACTCTCGATCCCGACAAAATCCTGGCCGCGATGCTGCGGCGAGAAAAGATCGGCGGCGATGCCGAGCGCTCGATCGGCATCGGCACCATCGACGTCGCGGTGTGGGACGCGGTCGCCAAGATCGCCGACAAGCCGCTGCACCGCCTGCTGGCCGAACGATTCAGCGGCGGCAAGCTCCCCGACAAAGTGTTCTGCTATGTCGGCGGCGGCTGGTACTGGCCCGGGCAGACCATCAAGGATTTGCAGGACGAGATGCGCCGCCATCTCGACGCCGGCTACACGCTGGTGAAGATGAAGGTCGGCGGCCTGCCCCTCGATCAAGACGTCAAGCGGCTGGAAGCCGTGCTGGAAGTGGTCGGCTCCGGCGACCACCTCGCTGTCGATGCCAACGGAAAATTCCAACGCGACGAGGCCCTCGCCTACGCCAAGGCATTGGCGCCGTTCAAGCTGCGCTGGTTCGAGGAGCCGTGCCATCCGCTCGACCTCGCCCTGCACGCCGAGCTGGCGAGCGTTTACGCGCCATCGCTGGCGACCGGCGAAAATCTCTATTCGACGCAGGACGTCGAGAACCTGGTGCGCTTCGGCGGCTGGCGTGCCGACCGCGATGTCATCCAGGTCGACCCGCCGCAGGCTTACGGCATCGGGCAATACGCAGGCACTCTCAATATGTTAGCGAAACAGGGCTGGTCTCGTACGTCCCTCTTCCCGCACGGCGGCAACCAGATGTCGCTGTCGATCGCAGCGGGCTTTGGGCTGGGCGGCGCAGAGTCCTATCCAGGCGTGTTCGGCGATTTCGGCGGCTTTGCCGATGACGCCCGCATCGAGAACGGCGCGATCACGCTATCGGACCGCCCCGGCATCGGCTTCGAGGGCCAGGCGGCGCTGTACAAGATCATGCGCGAGTTGGCGGGCATCTAAAGTCAGTCGATGAAGGTCAGCGGCCGGCCACCATTTCCAGCGGCTTGCGCTCGGCGCCTCTTCGGCTTGGCCCCACCGGCAACGCCCAAGCGCGGCTTCCGTTCGCCGCCCTGTCGCGAAAATGTCACAGCGGCGGCAATTAAAATTTCGGGCTTATCCACAGATTCTACCCATGGTTCGACTCAGATAGGTCTTGACCCGATTCGACGGGGGCAACGGGGGGACGCAATGAACCTGGACGCGGTGGACTATCAAGTATCTCAGTCCGACGTGCGTACATCTCAAGACGACAACAGCGAGACTTTATTGACGCCGGCGCGGCGGGCGGCGCTCGACGCACTGGAGCGCGAATTCCACGACTTGTTGAACTCATTGCCGCGCGCGCGGGCCTGAGGCCGGCCGGCGAGTTCGCGCGGCCCAATTTGATTGGTTATGGTGCGGCGGCGGCAAATGTCGCCGCCGTTGCCGTTCGGACGCCCCCATGGATACCGACGCCCTCCGCCGATTGCATTATGCCGCGGCCATCGCCTGCGGCGTGTTCGCGGCGCTGGCGGTCCACATTTTGCTGACGGTGTTCGGGATCGGCCTCGACGCGGTGCTGCGCGACGCCGCCGCGGGACACCCGCAGCAACTGGTCTCCGCCTTGGCCTGGTGGGCCATTGCCGCGGCCGGCTTTGTCGGCGGCTGGGGCACCGGCGCCTACCTGATCGCGGCGGCGCGCGAGCGCGAATTCGTGTACCGGCTGGCGCAGCGTTTCCTGATCGGGGTGGTATTCGCGGTCGCCACCGCCGGCGGCATCATGAGCAAGAGCGGCAATCTCGGCGGCACGGTCGACGTGATCGCCGGACTGATCGCCTTTGCGCTCGGCATGATCTGCGCCTATTGCGGCGCGCGCCTCGCCTACCTCAACGCCGAACAGGTCTAGCGCCGGCCGGCATCTCGTACGCCACATGCGCCGGCCGACGGACGGCTTCAGACCGCGGACCAAAACTCTCGGTTCGGGACAAAACGCCAGCCAAGAACCACAGCAGCGCGCCGGTCTTGATGGTGAAGGGCGAGTTACTGATGCACAGCAGAACAGCGAAATAGGCGCCGGCCATATCCCGGAACAAATAGAACCGGCTGTTCGATCCTTTGAGCAGCAACAGCATGGCCCAAAATATGACGAGGCCGATAATCCCTACGCCCGCGAGCGCATAGGCGTAACCGGAATCGGCCGTGGGGAAATTGGGCGTCTGCAGGCCGAGCCAATTGAGCGGATCAAAGCGCTCGAGAATCCGTCCGGAAAGGATGATGCGGCCGATGAAGCCGTTGTCCACGCCATAGTGCGCCGATAGCGGACCGGGAAGCAGGACCACCGCCATCAATGCGAAAGCAGGCAAGACCGCAACGCCTGCGGTTCTGATGGCTGTCGGGAGGACCGCCAGCAGCAGGCAAAGCAGACAAAAGTTCGCGCCAAAGCGGCTGTCCGACATGATGACAATCAACACACCCGCAGCCATCAGCCCGCCGAATATTCTGCGCTCGGCGAGCGAGCGCACCAGCGCCCACATGAAAACAACAATCCCGAAATTTCCCGCCGATATCGGCTCGAGAAATATCGAGGAAACACGGTGGTTGCCGAGGAAGGGCAGCAGGCCGCGGCCGCCGGTCGCGCCTTCGGGCCGCATGCCGCTGACGAAAAGATTGGACGACTGCTGGGCCTGCGCCGTGCCCATCGCCCCGCGCTCGATATAGAAGCTTGCGACGTTAAAAAACCGGGTGAAGACAGCCGGGAAAAAATATTCAAACAGCCCGACGGCGATCACGATCAGCACGATCGCTCTTACGATCTTGTCCGCGGCCCGAACGTCGCGTGCGCCCACGCCGAGCAGAAAAAATACGATCGGAATAAGCAGATCCCGCACCGGCTTGACGTCGACGCCGCTTCCCAACAGGACGCGCACAGCCGACAGCGCGATCAGATACAGCAGCGCGCTGCCGATGACGAGAAAATGCGGATAGGTGAGCGTCGGATAGGTGTAAAGCAGAACGGCCACAATGATCGCGATTTCGCAGCCGATGACGGCGCCGGTTCCGACGCCGCCGGCGTTGGTGTTCACAAAGCACAAAGCGAAATTGAACAGCATCGCGCCGAGCACGGCGACGGCCGGCGGCTCTAACCAGAACGGTCTGTGCGAGACCGGGATGCGATGGCCGGCATGCGCGCCGACGGCGGTCATCGGCCGGTACCTGTCGATTCGCGATTTCGCGCGGAACGCGCAAGATGGTTCAATAATACCGACATCTGCGGCCGGTCGGCGCCGTTAACCGGCTGCACGCTGGTGAAATAGCTTGGCGGCCAGGCCCCGGCCGCCCAATAGCTCCAACCGATCCAGACCTCGCGATTGTCGTCCATGAATTTGAGCATGGCATCGAGCGCGGTGAGGCAGGTCTGGTCCGCGCCGGCTCCGAACTCGCCGAGGTAGCCGCGCTTTTTATGCTGGCGCAGCCAGTCGGTAAAAGCCTTGAGCGTGGTTACCCCCACCGTCTCGTTGCGGCACTCCGGATGGGTCCCCGAATAGTTCGAGTCGAGATACTGGTGGACCTCGTAGACATAGTTGTCGGCCGGATCGACGATGCTGAGCATCGCTTCGGCATTCGACGTTCCGTATCTGCTACTGAGCCAGCTATGCGCGCCGGTCCAGCCGTTACCCGGCACGAAGATAAGATTATTGGCGCCGTTACGCCTGATCTGAGCGATCGCGGCATTCGCCGCGGCGAGCCAGGTTTCTGTGGGAAGGCCCTTAGGCTCGTTCATCAAGCCGAAGCCGACTTTCGTATTGCCATTGAACTGCGGCGCGAGCCGTCCCCACAGGTCGGCGAGCGCCTCTACCGGCGTTTCAGGACTGCCGATGACCTTCTGGCGGTAATAGGCGTAGTTGTGAACGTCGAGGATGACGTAAAGGCCCTTCGTATTGGCGTAGCGGACGACGTCCAGAAGACGCTGAAGCTCCGCGGGATCGAGATCGGCGTTGAGCTGCGGCTGCAGCCGCTCCCAGAGAAACGGCACGCGAATGCTGTTCATGCCTTTGGCCGCGAAATAGTCGATCGACGCTTTGGCCGGATAGAAATAATCGCGGTTCGGAATGCCCGGAACTTTTCGGCCATTGAATTCCGCGCCGGCGATGTTGACGCCGGTCAAGTGAGGCACGTCGCGCGCGCCGTGCTGCGCTTGCGCGGCCGACGCGGCGGCGCCTACCGCGATGACCACCACACATCGCGCGGCAACAGCGATCAAATTTTTGAAAATTATCCGTTCATCCGACAGCGCGGATCTCCACTAACAGCCACCGATGCGAGAGCACATTGAAGACAAATTCAGACGTCAGATTATTTAGACAGTATGGATGGATCTGCGACGATTTGATGGCCGACCGGCATCGCGTACGACCAAAGTTTCAGCGCTCGAAAGGAAACCAATACCGAGTTCATGCGTTTCGTTTACGGCCGGGTTTGCTCAGAGTATTGCCACTATGCGAATTGTTCATGTTGTGCGTCAGTTTCATCCGGCCATTGGGGGCTTGGAGAATGTCGTCAAAGCCTTGGCCACTGCTCAGGTCGGCAAGGGCCATGACGTTCGCGTCGTCACGCTGGATCGTGTGTTCAACACGCCACGAACGGAGCGCCTGCCGCCATCCGAACGGCTCGACGGCATCGAGATCGTTCGAATTCCGTTTATCGGCTCGAAACGATATCCGATTGCATTTTCAGCGATCCGCCACATCCGCGACGCCGATATCGTCCATGTGCACGCAATCGACTTCTTCTTCGATTATCTCGCCTGGACCGCGCCGTTCCACCGCCGCAGGCTGGTGGTTTCAACCCACGGCGGATTCTTCCATACGCAGTTCGCCGCGCGGTTGAAGCGGTTGTATTTCAACACCGTCACGCGGCTGTCGTTGAGCTGGTACGCCGGCGTCGCGACCGTTGGCGTCGAAGACGATCGGCTATTCAGGACGATCCGGTCTCATGGCGTTTGCCTGATCGAGAACGGCGTCGACGTCGACAAGTATTCCGGCGCGTCGTCGCCGAGGCCGGCCAAAGCGCTGATCTCGATCGGCCGTCTGTCGAGCAACAAGCGTCTCGACCGCGTGATTGAGTTTCTCGCCGCGTTGCATCGGATCGATCCGGAATGGTCGCTGACGATTGCCGGCCGCTCCTGGGATGTTTCCGCCGAAAGCCTCCGCACGCTGGCGGCGAGCCTGGGTGTCGGCGATGCGGTTCGGATTATCGAATCCCCGCCGGATGCGGTCGTTCGAAAGGCCATGGCGAACTGCTCGGCCTTTGTCAGCGCCTCCGCCTATGAAGGTTTTGGGCTCGTCCTGGTCGAGGCGCTGTCAGCCGGACTTTGGCCGGTCGTCAGCCCGATCCCGACATTTTCTCACCTGGTCGAAAAAACGCGCATCGGTACGGTCGCAAATTTCGAGGACGCCGGCGCCGCCGCCCGCAAGTTCCTGACCGATTGGGCCGCGGTCTCCCCTGACTATGCCCGTACCCGCCGCGCGGCCATGGTGGAAGCTTCCGCGTTCCAATGGTCGTCGGTCAGCGAGCAATACGAAGCGTTCTACCGGTCGGTCTTGGGCCAAAGCGTTCGGACCATCCTCAATGTTCCTATTCTGGTGAAGACGTCGACGGAGGCCGTCGATCTGCTCGACCGTCATTTCGACCGCAAAGAACCCGGCATCGTCGTCTTCGCCAATGCCCACACGTTGAATTCGACGGCCGCGGATCACCGCGTTCAATCCATTCTCGACCATTCCATCGTTTTCAACGACGGCATTGGGGTCGATCTGGCGAGCCGGCTGCTGTTCGGAAAGGCGTTCCCGGAAAATCTGAACGGCACCGATTTCGTGCCGCATTTCTTGCGGCGGAGCAAACACCACCATCGGATATTTCTGCTTGGCGGCAAACCTGGCGTCGCCGTCAGAGCCGCGGCTCGCCTGGCGAAAATCGCTCCACATCATGACTTCGTCGGTTCAAGTCACGGCTATTTCACGCCTGAAAATACCTCGGCTGTCATTGAACAGATTCGGCGCACGCGCGCCGACATCCTCCTGGTCGCCATGGGCAATCCTCAGCAGGAGCAGTGGCTCAGCGAACACTTGAAAGCGACCGGCTGCCGGCTTGGCTTTGGCGTCGGCGGCTTGTTCGACTTCATGGCCGATGTGGTGCCGCGCGCGCCGCGCTGGGTTCAGGCGGCGCGCATTGAATGGGCTCACCGGCTGGCGCAGCAGCCAGCCCGGCTGTGGCGGCGCTATCTCGTACAGATGCCGATCTTTCTGTTGCGGGTTGCGCGGCAGTGGCTGATGGGCGCGCGGGTGGCGGACGCGATATCGCGGTGAGCCATTCTTCACCACCAGTCCCGAGCACGGTCGGTTTGCTCGTCAAAAGCCGGCTGAACAGCGTGTGGGCCATGGCGCATCGCTGGAAAGGCCGCATTTTCTTCGCCTTTGCCGACCAGGGCCTGTTCAGCGCCTCGAATTTCGTCCTCACTATTCTGTACGCAACATGGCTGCCTATTGAGGAATTCGGCCGCTACGTTGTGATCTGGACCGTGGCGTTGTTTATCGAGGCCATTCAGACCTCGCTGGTCATCGACTCCTTGCCGGCGATTGTCAGCCGCTACGGCCGGCGCAACCGGCGGCGCATCGACATTGCCGCGCTCTGGGTCGTCGTCGCCTTCAGCATCGCGAGCAGCCTGTTGCTCGCCGGCGCGGCAGCGGCGTTATCCGGATCGTTTCCGAACTACGCCTGGCCCCTTCTCGTTCTCGCGCTCGCCAATCCGCTGCAGCGGCTTTATCTGTTTTTCCGCAGGCTTTGCTACATTCGCGACCGCCAGTCCGTCGCCGCGGCGGCCGCGCTCGTCTATGGCGTCGCTTCCTTCGGCGGAGCCTTCGCGCTCGTCCATTTCCACGCCATCTCGGTCGGCGCCGTGCTGGCGCTCGCGGGCCTCGGATCGGCGGCGGCGATTCTCGTCATCATGTTTGCCGGCGTCGTCCGCTGGACAAGAATGCGGCCGGTGAATGTGATCTGGCTCGCCTCGCAGATCTGGAGTTCCAGCCGCTGGCTTGCGCCTGCCGCGGTGGTGTCTTGGGTCATCACCTGGGGCATGTTTCCGATCATCGCCGCCGTCAGCGGCTCGGCGGCAGCCGGTATCGTCCGCGCGCTGCAAAACCTGCTGACCCCCGTCGTACAATTCAATGCGGCGCTGAATTTGGCGCTCCTG
Organism: Hyphomicrobiales bacterium; assembly: GCA_031389925.1. Classification (GTDB taxonomy): domain Bacteria; phylum Pseudomonadota; class Alphaproteobacteria; order Rhizobiales; family Xanthobacteraceae; genus Pseudolabrys. The sequence goes on from JANMSZ010000365.1 coordinate 11,137, forward strand.
CCCCGGGTGGCGGACAAGGTGGCCGACCATGGTGAGCCCTACGCGCGAAAATTCGCCATCCGCGCCACGGTGATTTTCACCGCAACCGTGTCCGCCTATTGCGCACTGATCCTGGCCACCGCGCATATCATCTTGCCCGCGATTTATAAGAAACCCGAAATCGTTGCGTCGTCCTTCCTGCTCTGGCCGCTCGCGCTGGCCATTATTTGCGAAGGAGCGCGTATCGCATCGTCGATGTCGCTTCTGGCGACGCGGCGCACGCGCATTGTATTTCTGGCGCGGCTCGTCGCGCTCGCGGCCTTCACGGCCGCGGGGATCATTCTCGCCTATTTCATGGGGTATGTCGGCATCATGTGGGCGAATGCCCTGGGAACGGCCGCCGGCACGGCAATCGTCGTTGGCGCCGCGCTCAAACGCAGAGGCCCGAAAGCCTCCCTTTAATGCATCGTCATTCCGGTGAGCGCGCGTTCCAATTTCGCCACCGCGCCTTGCAATCGTTCGACGCGCTCCGCAAAAACATTGTCCTTGCTCAAATAGGGCTGGCTTTTGCTCGCCGCGATGAGCGCCTCCGCGGCGCGGCTGGAAAATATCGGATCGAACATCGCCGTCAGTTTCTGCAGCTTGCTGGCCTGCCCGCTGGGGACAACCCGCTTGGGCATCGGACTGCCGCCCGAAATGTGGCCGTAGCGGCGATAAAAATCATCGAGAATATCCTGATCGCTGTCCGATAGACCGTCCATGCCTTTATCGCCGTCGACGGTACGTATTTTGAAATGCTTGAGCGCTTCCCAGGCCGAACTCGCCGGCAGCGTCAGTGGCCGGTAATCGAGATCGAGCGATTCCGTCCAATCGACCCACTTGAACGGCAATATCGCCGGCGAGGATATGACGGGCACCCAGGGAATACGCAGCGTGTCCGCGACGATCGCGCCATGCATGGCTTCGGTCACCAGGAGCCGCGCGCGGCTCATGTGGTCGAGGATTTTCTCGACCGGCCAATGCGCGTCGATATAGGTCAGGCCGGCGTCCTCGGCGATGTCGGGCCAGCGGCTGTACAGCACCGAATTGTAATGCGGCATGAACGCGATTTCGTTGCGCGGCACAGCTTTCGGCAGCAGCGCCGGCGCCGTTGCCAAAAGCGCGGCGCTATCGGTGATCGCCGCCTGCGGCATGCCGATCAGACGGCCCGTCAACGGCCCGCGCACGGCCAGGATCGACCATTCCGCGTTCGGCCAGCGCGACGGCAGCGGTCCGGTGCCGGCGCCGCTGCCGAGCACGAACACGCGCTTTGAATCGGTGGCCTGTTCCGAGAGGAATTCGTCGCGAAAGATCGAGCCTACGCCGAGCAGCACGGCGTCGTCGGCCTCGAAGCAGGCTGGCGACAGCAGCTCCTTCCACAGCACGGCGTTGAGGTCGTCGCCGAAATTTCCATTCGGGCTTTGATAATAGATGATCTTCATTGCCGGGGCGCACGCTCGCCGAGCGTATGATTGATCAGCCTCGCCGACCGGGGTGCGAAGATCACGAAGCAACGTTCGGCCGGCAGCGGCTCGCTTTCGGTCACCTGCCGAAATTTGTTGTCCGCCGCTTGATAGACGAAGCGGGCGAAATCCTGAATGCCGAAGAACTTCAGGATGTCGGCATTTCTGGCGCCATAGCGCGCCAGCATGTCGTCGCCATGAAGTTCGACGAACCAATGGCACCACCGCTGCAATGTCTGGGTGGCGCCCTTGAGCGCCTCGATTTCGAAGCCTTCGATGTCCATATAGACCAGGTCCGGCGGGCCCTTGAGTTGCGAGAGCCGGTCGATACTCCAGGCATCGACCGCCTCGCTCACGAGCGCATCGATCCCCTGCTTCGCGCGCGAATTGAAGCTCAGATCGGCATGCGCCTTGCCGATGGAACTGGACGCGAGGCCGTGGACGACGTCGATATTATCGACGCCGTTGAGTTCGAGATTGCTGCGGGCGATTTCCACGTTGTGCCGGTTGGCCTCGACCGCGACGACCGACCCTTCGGGCACAAGTTCGCGCGCCAGCAGCATCGCGTTCAGGCATTGATAAGCACCGAGATCGAACACCCGGCCGGCACGCGGTATCTGTCCGCGGGACAGAAAATCAATTTCCGGCGGCATCTCCCAATCTTTGTCGTACCATTCGCCGGCGACACGGTCGTTGATGTTCATGTGCAGGTAATGGCGGCCGTAGCGGTGCGACACGACACGGCTGGAGAAAGTGGCAAGATCCATACGGTACTTCACCACCCGCAGAACATCGACAATGGGCTGCGGGAGGTACCGTTTTGCATAGATTTCAAATTGCATTGTCATGCCCAGTGATTTGGTCAGGAAGCCAGCCGGGATTCGTAAGCAGCGGAAGCCATAGGCGCGCCTGCACAGTCGCGCTCGCTATCTGCCGAATTATTCAATAGATGCCGGTACAAATCGGCGTGCCGCTGCGCGATTGCGTCCCACCGGAATCGGGACGCCGCCTGTGCGCTAAGCTTCGCGGCTGCATCGCGTTGCCGCCCGTCTTGTTGCAGCAACGTCAGCACCTTAAACGCCGCGGCCGGCACGTTCGCATCCAGCGTTGCCGACCGAATCCATTCCGGCGTGATCGGCGTGTGTCGCGTCACGACAATAAGCCCGTTCACGATCGCGGCCGCCAAGGTGCCGCGCTTGCCGGAGGCCCCATCCGGGAATGGCAAATAGGCGAAGGTCGATGCGGCAAGGCGCTTGGCAACGGCTTCGTTCGCAAGGTCGAGCGAGAGGAGCGCGTTACAGGCCGACGCGCGTTGCAGGATCGCTTCGGCGTAGCGCCGGTGCTGGGCCGGGACGGCGCCGATCAACTCGAAAGTGAGGTCATTCGGGGTGGCGCCTGCGATCTCGCATAGATCCAGAAAGGCCTCGATGCCTTTATTCGGCGCGATCAGTCCGAAGTAGGAAACCCTGCCGACGCGCCGCGTGGCGCTGACGGCGACGGGAATATTGCTCGCAATATCGACCGTCAGATCGATCCCGTTGCGGCTGGGAAAACGGCGCTCAAACAGCTGCCGTTCTTCGTCGGTGGTGAATATCCGCGTGGCGCAGCGCCGCGCGAACGGCGAGAACCAGGGACGACGATACCAGCGGAAACTCGAATATTCGTGCAGCGTCACAATGACCGGTTTGCCGCGAACACGGGACGGTAGCGCGCTGGGCGTGAACGAGCGTCCGTATCCCGCCGTGGGATACTGAATGTGGACGAGATCGCAGTCCGCTTCATTGACCTGGCGGACGGTATCGAACGAATACGGCTTCGACAGCCCGTCGTTCGCAAACCGCACGACGGCAATGTCATTCCGCTCCAATTCGCAGCAGAGTCTCTCGGTGTAATCGCCGACGCCGCAGGCTTGCGGCGGCCAGGAGCCACTGACCATCAAGACAGTCGTCATCATTCACCATGCCTATCCCCCGCCCCACACCGAATAGCTACGAGCGCGCGGCCTGCTTGGCGCCGGCATCTTCATGATACGGCTTCAAATAGGCGGAACTCTGGTAGTAGTCGTAGCCACGAAGCCGCCGCAGATCGACGCGCGTCAGCACCGTTCCCAATATGCGGTCGCGGAGCGGTGAAAGCAGCCCAAGCGCGCGCATCACCAAGTCTTCGGGCGTCCGATTCCATCCGACGGCCAGGACAATCCCATCCGCGAGCTCGCCCAGCGCCCGGCCATCGACCAAGGGAATCAAGGGCGGCGCATCGACGATCACGATCTCATAGTGCCGGCGCAATTCGCTCAGGATGGCGCCCATTCCGTCGGAGAACAGAAACTCGCTCATCGCCTCCAACTCGTGCGACACCGGCGCCGGCAATATCGAAAGACCGGTGATCTGGTCGACCTGGATTACCTGTTGCAGCGAAGCGCGGCCCAGCGCGACGTCGAACAGCCCGAGTTTTGCGTTCGGGCAAAGCGACCGCGTCAATTCCGGGTTTCGCAAATCGCCCTCGATCAACAACGTCTTGATCCCCATCATCGCGTGCGAAAGCGCCAAATTTGCCGCCAAAGTCGTTTTCCCCTCACCGTCGATTGCAGACGTCACCATCACGACCTGCATGCGCCGCACGCGCGCGGCGCGCTGCACGCACAGGCGCACGGCACGAACGGCCTCCGCGAAAAGGGAGTTCGGCTCCTCGATGATGTAGCGCATGAGCGGAGGCTGCAGCGGCAGCGGCAACATCTGGTCGATCTGCGGGCGATAGCCGGCCAGCGCGAGCCGCCCGCGTTTGGTTATTCGCGACAATTCCCGCAAGCCGATCAGCGGCATCGAGGTCACCGCGGGAAGTCCTGAAATCGCCTCGATCTGCTCGAGAGTTTTCACCCGGCCGTCGAAGCGGTCGATAGCGATCGCGAGCAACGAGCCGAATGCCGCGCCGAGCGGAATGGCGAGCCCAATGAACAACAGCGCCTTGGGAAAGGACGGCTGGATCGGAACATTGGCGCTGGTGACAATGCGCGCTTCCGGCAAGTCGAGGCTTTCGCGTGCGGTCGCCTCCTTGTAACGGCTGAGGAACGACTCGTAGAGCGTTCGGTTGGCGTCGGCTTCGCGTTGCAGTTCGCGCAGCCGCACTTCCGCCTGCCCGGATTCACCGGATACATTTTGCAACGACTGGAGGCTACGCTGAAGCGACGCCTCGCGGGCGACTGCAACGTCATAAGCATGTTGCCGGCCTTGCAGAATCCTCTGCAATTCGTCGTTGATCAGTTTCTGGGTATCGCGCAATTGCGCCCGCACCGCAGTCACCTGCGGATGCTGAGCGCCATAACGGCTCGACAGTTCCGCCTCATTCTTCGCGAGTTCGGCATACTGCGAGCGCAGCCGCCCGATCGTGTCCGATGCGAGCGCCTCGGATAGGGAGCCCGGATCGCCCTTCTTTTTCGCGACTTGAGCGACTTGATCATACTTGGCACGCGTTTCCGCGGTCTCGGCCCGCGCTTCGATCAGCTTTGAATTGAGATCCGTGACTTGCTGAGCGTTGACGGTCGCGCCTTGGCTCATGGTCAGGTTATGAGCGGCACGATATTCCTCGACAGCCCTGTCGGAAGAAACAACCCGCGCCTTAAGATCGTCGAGTTGCTGATTGAGCCAGCCCGCGGCTGTTTTCGTCGCATCCGACTTGGAGCGCACGAGCTCCAGAAAATAGGTGTTGGCGACCGCGTTTGCGATTTGCGCCGCGCGCTCAGGATCGTGAACGCTCACGTCGATGTTGACGAGAAGACTGTTGCGCTCGCGCGTTGCCTTCAGACGCTTTTGCAGAGTCGCAACAGCGTTCATGGCCGCGACATCCTGCCCGCCATTGCGCGGGGGCGTCGAAAACAGCCGCTTGATCGGATCCAAAACGCTTGGCTGCGGCATGAAGTCCGGGTCTTGCGTCAGTTTCAACTGATCGACGACGCGCCGAAGCACGGCAATCGACTGCATCAGCTGCACCTGGCTTTCGATTGCAGCATCGTCGGTCGCGGGATTTTGGACCGTCGGCTGACTGGTATCCACATTGATCACGTTCGAACGGCGCGGATCGATCAGCACCGTCGCGGTGGCGGTATAGACCGGCCGCACGATGAGAACGACGAAGACGGCGAACCCCAGGAGAGCCGCCGTGCACAGGGCAATTATGCCGAAGCGGCGCCTTAGGATGCGGACGATTTCAGACAGCGTAATGCCTTCAGGACGGCCGCCGTTTGCGCCCAACGGCGGTTCCTGCACGAGCGGGATCGGCTGATAGTCAATAGTGCGCTGTAACACTGAGGCCCACCTCATGCTTGTCGTAGCTGCCTAGCGGAGCACTACTGTCGCGCCGGACATACTGATGTTGAGCGGATATATAGCTGTAGCGATTGATGAGAAATTTGAGCTCGGTGAGGGTCGAATAGACCTTGTCGTTGCGAACCTGGCCGAAGAACTTGTCACGCTCGTATGTCCCCGCGACCGAAAGCACGACGTTGCGGCGCAACTCGTAGTCGGCGCCGAGTTGAAACGCGTCGGCGCGAATGCCGCCGGCAACGGTGTCTCTTGCCTGGGTAACGACGCGATCGGCCTTAAAGTGAAGGTCGAGCATGCGCGTCACGCTCCAGGTCAACTGTGCGCGATAGGCGGGCCCCGCAATTGTCCCGATGGTGGGATCGTCGAACCGCTGACTGCCATAGCCGGCGCCCACCTCGCCGGTCAGGAGGCGCCCCAATTGAATGTTCAAGCCGCCGAGCGAGCGATAGCCGTCTGAACTCAAAGGCTGGGTCGCGGTGCCGCGGAATTCCCGCCGATTTGCCTCAAGCGCAGAAAACACGCCAAGATTGGGCGAGATCGCGTAGTCCAGCCGGCCATGCGCGACGTTGACATGGCCGTCGCGGCTATCCTGGTTGATGATCGAGCCGTCTTGGGCGCGCGTCGAGCCGTAATTGTAGACATCGCGGCGCACGCCGAACGATCCCGCGAACCGATTGATTTTTTGCCAATAGGTAACGTCGCCCGTCGCAAAGTTATACGGCGTGGGCTCCGCCGCACCTGTCGGCGACGTGAGCGAGCCGACGCCTTCGTGCAGCGACGCCACGCGAAAATTCGTCAGAATGGCGGCATCATGCCAAAGGTCGACACGACCGCGCACGCGGAGATTCGCATCGGTCTGATTCAACCCGGAGAATTTCCGATAATTGATCGACCTTACGCTGCCCTGGACGTCCAATGAGTGACGTTCCCACAGCGACGAGATGCCGAGCGAAGGTTCGATCACCGCGGCGAGGTCGCCGCGTTTATCGCTGTTCGATGAAAATACGTTGCTGCTGTAACGGCCGCCGGCCGTCAGCGAGGGACTGAACATCCACGGCCCGGCGCGGATGCCGACACTTTCATACCCTGGCTGTTGACGGGTTTTCACCGGATTGTCCTCCGGCTCGGCCGTGTCCGCAGGATTGCGCCCCCACAATTGCGCGAATGGAACCGGATCAAAGACATCCAGCGAACTCCATGGCGGCGTCGCTGATGGGCTGATGGGCGTAATGACCTGGCTGCGCGCCGGCGGCGACACCGAGACGAGAAGCGCGGTCACCACGCCGCACGCCGTTTTGCGCAGTAGGCACCGCTCAGTCTGAATGCTGCCACCAAATCCATGTCGACGAATGACCCACCTCTGCTTCGAGACAATCCGGACTTTTATTTTTATGTCGAACGCCGCAGTCCGTTCGTTCCTAGTCCTCCCGCCGGCAAGCCATCGAACAAGCCACCGAAAATTCTTTCGTAGCCGCATGTGTAACTGCGGCATCTCAACATGGTTCCGCACTGCAGCAATAATTCGCCGCAATGCGACATGCCGAGCATTCATGACATTTGTGAGGACGCGAAGTTCCCATCTGCGCGTCAGCGCCGACGCGACAGCAAGCAAATGCATCAGCGCTGCCCAAACATCGGGCGCGGTGCGCATTTGACGATCAAAGGAATCGTTCGGGGATGCGAATATTGTCGCCAGGCGATATCGGCGGATCGGTATTCAACGAACGTGTAACTTCGCCAGCCGCTTCGGCTGGCCGCACATACGCTTTGCCTTCATCGGCGCGATAGGTGTAGCCGCCTGCCAATGCCACGGCGTCGCCGACTGTCAGGCCCGGCTTATAGGGAAACTCGCCCGGCTTCTTGACCTCGCCGCGAATATAAAAAGGCGCGTACGTGGTTATCTGAATGCTTACGCGCGCATCTTTGAGGATGCCGCTGTTAAGTTGTGCGGTGACTTTGCGTTCGAGTTGCTCGACGGTGAGCCCGCCCGCTTTAACGCGGCCCGCGGCGGGGACGGAAACAAAGCCCGCGCTATCGACGACATAGTCGCCAGTAATGGAAGGCTCGTTGTACACCTGAATGCGCAGTTGATCGTTGGTCCGCACGGAATATGGGCCGGCGGGACTGCGTAGCGGCACGCGCGCTTGCGCGTATTCACCTTCCTGCGAATATGAAACGAGGCCGGAAGTTCCGCTGGAGCTGCATCCCGCAATTGCCAATGGGCTTCCGATACAGGCTACCAAAATAGCCAGCCGAAACGTACCTTGCCGCATTTTTCCCCCTTAACGCTGCACACGAAATGCTACTGCGAATCCAAATGGCCTTTCACACGACCTCGACACCCCACTGACAATCTGTCGTTCGTGCTTGCAAAGTTCTCCGCAGAGGAGGCAACGACTCTTGACGGCATTTAGTTCCAATGCCGCCGATAGATTTTTAAAAGAGTCTAAAAACCAATGATTGTAGACTTCCGCGAGGTGCCGCGGCGCCATTTTCAAAAGGACAATCTGTAGATCGCGAAGAAAATTAGAACCCAGGCGAAAATATTTGCGGCCATAAGCCAAAGTCTTAGACAGGCGCGCGGAACCGACCCCCGGTAGCACGCCAAACCGACATTAAACGCAAGCAGAGAAGGATAAGACATGAGCACCTCCTGCATCGCAATGTGATGACGCACAACTTTCATTTTTGTTTAGTCGATGTAATTTTATTTGATCGTATTTTAGATTCTGAACCGGCAGCGACGCGTTGATTGCGACGATCGTCGCATGTTTTTCATCATGCACCGCCACACTTTCCCCAAGATGGTCAGCAATGGTGACACACCACGCGATCAACAACCAAGGAAACACGAGTCGATCAACTGGCAGAGATTTATAAAATTGGAACTTAATCGCTGCCAACGAAAATCGACGCGACACACGCACTGTTAAAAAAATAAAAAGCGCGAAGCGTGGCCAATATAGGGAGAGCGCAGGAAGGAGGGTCACACGACGTGGCAATTTTTGCATTGGAGCGACCCATGGCCCAGGCTGCATCGCTACCCTCGACGCGAAACGATTTCACATCGCTGTGGTGGAGCGAGAAGACGCTCTTCGCGCCCCTCATAAAATATGACGTCCGCCCGCGGCGCCCACGGCGACGCGTATACTATCTCTCGCACCGGGGCGCCCTCAGTGAACCGTCGCGCTCGCGTGCCAAACGATTCTTTGACGCCGCGTCCGCCAGCCTTGCCCTGGTATTTTTCGCACCGCTGTTCGTTGCGATTGCGCTCGCGATCAAACTGACGTCGCCTGGTCCAGTTTTCTTCACCCAGTACCGCTACGGCCACCGCAATCATCGATTCTTGATCTACAAATTCCGCACCATGCATACGCACATGGGAGACCGGCTCGGCGTCACGCAGACGGTAGCGGAAGACCCAAGAGTGACCTTCGTCGGCAAGGTATTGCGCAAGACCAGTCTCGACGAACTGCCGCAACTGATCAACGTCGTTCTCGGCAACATGTCGCTGGTCGGCCCGCGTCCGCACGTGCCGGGAATGCAGGCCGCAAGCACGCTCTATGAAAGTCTGGTGCCGTATTATTTCCAGCGCCACACCATTCGCCCGGGAATAACCGGGCTAGCGCAAGTCAGCGGTTGCCGCGGCAGCACGGCCAATGCGGACGCCGCGATTTCGCGGGTGGACTACGACCTCGAGTATATCGAGCGATGGTCGCTTTGGCTCGACATCAAGATCATCTGGTGGACGGTCAAGCGCGAGTTCTTTTTCGGCCACGGCGAATAACGCCTGCCGTTCCGGGCGGACCTTGAATTGAGGGCTAACGGCAGGAGGCAAGACCATGAGCGACCGCGACGCAGTGGATGTCCCTGCGCTTGAAGTGAAGCCGACCTCCGGCCGGCGGCTCGTCGGCATCGAGGGTTTACGCGCCGCGGCAGCGTTGTCCGTGATGTTGGGGCATTTCAATCTGCATCTCGTGCCCAGCGAGATCGTTCCGCCAATTTTGCGGCCGGTCATCAATGTTGCGGGTCAAGGCCTGACGCTATTTTTCGTGTTGTCCGGTTTCCTGCTTTTTGGGCCGTTCCTGACCGCGGTCGCGCGCGATGCGCCATTCGGCCTCGGCCAGTATTTTCTGAATCGGTTTTTGCGAATCTATCCGGCTTACATCGTCATCTTTCTGGTCGTGGCGGTGGGATTGGGATTGGCCTACACGAAAGCAGTCTCGGCAAGCGATCTCGGCGTGCAAAGCACCGCGGACACGATCGGCCGTATGACGGACCTTGGATCGATCGTCGCCAATCTATTCTTGGTGCATACGTTGATGCCCTGGACCATCAAGACGGGCCTTGGTGTGTCGTGGTCGCTGACGGCGGAAATTTGCTTCTACCTGCTTCTTCCGCTTCTGGCCGTAATGGCCGTGCGCCTCAGCCGCCGGGTCGGGTTGAATTCGGCCGCGGTCGGCGTTTCGCTCGGCATGATCGCGGTTGGCCTGGCCTGCCGCGTCATCGGCGAGGCGCAAATCCACGGCGACGCCGCCACGCAGTTTTACCAGCAATGGGGCGCCAACTGGTTTGCCGTGTATCTGCGGAGCATTCTGTGTCAGGCCGACTTGTTCGGCGTCGGCATGCTTGCCGTGGTCGTCTTTCGTTACAGCGCGACGATCGCCGGGGCCTCTGCCCGCACCAATTTCCGGCGATGCCTTTATGGGGCAGCAGTTCTGGGCCTGGCGCTGACGAGGATCGAGCACGAATTCGGCTTCGCGGTATTCTTTGCCGCGCTATTGTTGATCGTCACGACAGAGACAAGCGCGCTGCGCCCGCACAGACTTGTTTCTTTCCTGGAGTGGCACCCGGTGCGGTGGCTCGGCGTGATCTCTTACAGTTTTTACCTGTGGCACCTTCCGGTGATCTGGGGTGTCTACAAATGGCAACTCCATGAGCAACGCCCAGACACGCTTGTGTCCGTGGCATTGGCGTACGCGCTGGTGTTCGCGGTCACGACCGGCCTGGCCAGCGCGACCTATTTGGCGATTGAACGTCCGGCCTTACTTCTCAAGGCCAGACCAAATATAGCGCGCCATGGCGTATCACTCGCCGTTCCCGGTGCGCGAGACGCTCTCCGATAGCGGCAATTGTTACGGAAAGTGTCAAAGCCGGTTGGCGGCGCGGCGCTGCTCGTAAGCCTGAAGATGCGTGAAGACAAACCGGTGCAATACCGGGTCAATTTTATGCGCTTCGGCGCGCTCCAGCATATAGCCGATGATGTGGTCGGCTTCGATCGGGCCGTGCCGCTCGATGTCGCGCAGCATCGACGCGGCATTGGTCGATGTGAGCGTCGAGATATACTGCCGGAATTCGTCCATGAACTTGGGCGAAGGCGCATAGCCTTCAGCGCGCGCGATCTCGGCGTTTCGTTCGAAAAATGCATTCATCAACGCGATGCCGTGCCGCGTGCGCGCGATTTCGCCGATATTGGCGCGCATCGCCGCGGTCATGCCGGAGGCGGTGGCTAGATGCACCAATTTCTCCCACATCATCTTCATGATATCGGGCGTCGCCGTGGCGACGGCTGATGTCTTGTCGAAGGCGGCTTTCAGCGCCAGCACGCGCGGACTGAGTGTACCATCCTGTTCGCCGAAGGTGATGAAGCGCCAGTCGTTGAGGTGCTTGATGGTGCCGTCCGGGGCCAGTGTCGAGGCGATCTTGGCAACACCGCCGAGAACTCTATCGCGGCCGAACTTGGCATTGAGCAGATCGATGTGCGCGACGCCATTCAACAGCGGCAGAACAGCAGTATCCCCACCGACCGCGGCTTCGATCGCTTCGATGGCCGACGGCAAATCGTAGGCCTTGCATGTCAGCAGGACGATGTCGAACGCGCCGCTGAGTTCGGCCGCCGCAATTGCTTTGACCAGCGAAGCAAAATTCCCGAACTGGCTTTCGATGCGCAGTCCGTGCTCGGCGAGATTTTTCTTGCGCGCGTCGCGAACCAGAAAAGTAACATCGGCGCCGCTTTCGACCAGCCGTCCGGCAAAATAGCCGCCGACCGCGCCGGCGCCCAGGCAAAGAATACGCATGGAATTCTCGATGAGAAAAAAGGGAGAGTGCTCAGGATTCGATAGAACGTTCAAAGGCCGATATCAACTTATCCGGCAGCCAGGCGCCATACTTACCTTCATCTCGTTCTGCACGTCCTTAACGACCACCACGCCATCCGCTGCGACGACGCCCCGGCCCTGCGGCAAGACGAACAGCGGATTGATCTCGGCTTCCTGGAACTCGTCACCGAGCGCGCCGATCATTCTAGAGAAGGCGACGACGGCTTCGACCAATGCTTGAATGTCCGCCGGCGGGCGGCCGCGAAAGCCTTTTAGCAGCGGCCCGGACTTAAGTTCGTCAACCATCTCCTGCGCGTCGCGACGCGACAGCGGTACGAGACGCAGCGCCGTGTCGCGATAAAGCTCCGCCGTGACGCCGCCCATGCCTAGCAGGATCGCCGGACCGAGCTGCGCGTCACGATGGAAGCCGAGGATCAATTCGATACCGCCGGAAACGAGCTCCTGAACAAGGAAACCTTCCGGCTCATGCCGCGTCGCTTCGTTGAAGCGTTTCGCCATCTCCGCGCAGGTGCGCGTGACATCTGCGGACGCCACGCCGACCGCAACGCCGCCAGCTTCGGATTTGTGCAGCACGTCTCGCGACAATATCTTGAGCACGACATTGCCATCGAATGTCTCCGCGGCGGCTTTGGCCTCCGCAGGCGTTGCGGTGACGATCTCGCGCGTGACTGGAATGCCGAAGCGGACGAAAAGTCGCTTGCTCTCGGCTTCGTTAAGCGGACCGGGCTTGATCATGGCGCGCACGTCGTCGGAGATGACAGCAGCGGCGAGTTCACGCGGCGGCTCGATCTCTTTCGCCACACTCATGCGTCGCATTGCGGCAAGTGCCGCCGCGCAGCTTTCTGGCGCTGCAAAAGTCGGTACGCCGGCGAGGTTGAGCTGCCGCACGAGTTGCGGGGCGTCGGGACTTACGAAGCCGACGATAGGTTTCTCGCTTGCGGCGGCGCATTCGCGCAGCGGTTTTCCTACGGTCTCCGGCTCTCGGAGCGCCGATGAACCAAGCACCACCGCGACTGCATCGTAGGTCGGACTTGCCACGACCGCGTTGAGAATGGTGCGGAAGGTCTCCGACTTCACGCCGGCGAGCGTGACGTCGATCGGATTGCGGTCAAGGGTCGCACCCTCGATAGCGAGCGCTTTAAGCTTTTCTGCGGTCGCACCGTCCGGCGGCGGCGTCTCGAAGCCGACGCCGCCTGCCGCGTCAGCGAGCAAACTTGCCGCCCCACCTGTCGAGGTGATGATGGCGAGCCGTTTTCCCTTCAGCGGGCGGCCGCAGCTCAACGCCAGCGGAATGTCGAGCAGATCGGAATAACGCTCGGCGCGGATGACGCCGAACTGCTGAAACAGCGCATCGTACGCGGCATCGGATCCCGCCAGCGCGCCGGTATGCGACGCCGCGGAGCGTGCGCCAGATTCCGAGCGGCCGACCTTGAAGGCGACGACCGCCTTGCCGGCGGCACGAGCGCGTCGCACCGCGGACTGGAACGATTTCGGCCTCCGCAGACCTTCGAGGTAGAGCGCTATCACTTTCGTCGCAGGGTCATCGACGAGATGATCGACGAAGTCGGAGACTTCGAGATCGCACTCGTTGCCCGTCGCGATCAGCTTGGAGAACCCGACGCCCTGCGCTTGCGCACGCGACAACAGCGAGCCGAGGATGCCGCCACTCTGTGACACCAGCGCGATCACGCCCGGCACTATGTCCTCGGTGACCAAGGCGTTGCTGGCGGAGAGCACGACGTGATCCGCGACATTGACGAGACCGATGGTATTAGGCCCGAGCAGCCGCATCGGGCCGGCAGCGCGCTTCAGTTCGTCCTGCCGTTGCCGGCCTTCTGGGCCGCTTTCGCCAAATCCGCTCGCAAGCACGATGGCCGCGCCCGTACCAATGGCGGCGAGTTGCCGAACCGCGTCCGTCACCTTCGACATACCGACAAGCACGATGGCGGCGTCCGGCGGCTGCGGCAACGCAGCGATTTCGGGATAGCAGCGATGTCCGCCGATCGCCTCGTAGCGCGGATTGACCGGATAGATGTCACCGCGAAAGCCGTATCTCTCGAGATAGGCGAGCGGGCGGCCGGCCAGTTTTGCCGTGTCCGCCGATGCGCCAATGATCGCCACGCAGCGTGGCCGCAGCAGTCTGTCCAACGGACCCATCAGCGATCGGACTTCTTGAGGAAAGCGTTGACCGACTCACGATGCTCGGCCGTCGTATAGCAGACGGCCTGCGCCTCACGGCCAAGCGCGAACACCTGTTCTTCGGCTGACTCGAACGTGCGGTCGAGGATCGCTTTCGAGAAGGCGATCGAGGCGCGAGAGCCCCGGCTCAGTTCGCGCGCCCATGCCGCCGCGTCGGCGACGAGCGTTTCGACCGCAGCGAGGCGATCGGCGAGACCGATAGCGAGTGCCTCCTTGGCGTCCACGGTACGGCCGGTGAAGATCAATTCTTTGGCGCGTGGCAAGCCGATGCGGCGCGGCAGGAAGTACATGCCGCCGCCGTCGGAGACGAGTCCGCGCTTGACGAAGCTCATGGTGAAGGCGGCTTGTTCGGAGGCGACGATGAAGTCACAGGCGAGCGCCATATCGCAGCCAAGGCCGGCCGCGGCGCCGTTGACGGCGGCGATGACCGGCTTGGGCATTCCGTGCAGCAAGGCAACACTTTTGTGCGTCTGACCCTGCCGCCGCCAACCGTTGAACGCCACCTGGCCGGCCGGCGCCTCCAGCCGCTCCTTCATGCCGGAGATATCGCCGCCGGAGCAGAACGCCATGCCCTTGCCGGTCAGCACCACCGCCCGCACCGTCTCATCGGTAGCGACACGCTCCAACACGGCGACGAGCTCGGTACGTAGCGCGTCGTTGATGGCGTTGCGCACCTCCGGCCGATTGAGTGTGACGATCGCGACCGTGTCCTCAATCGCCAGTTCGACGAGCTCTGTCATGGTACCATCCCTGCTCATTCGATTTTGATCCCGGCATCGTGCACGACGTTGCGCCAGCGCGCCTCCTCGCCCTGCACATACCGACCGAGTTGCTCCCTTAACACGGCGCCGCGGCGGTGCGTCCGGTCACAATTCCACCTGGTGGAATACGCCGGCGGCCACTATCATGGACGCATGACAACGCCCGGCCGCTCGCCGCTCAACCGCTCGCTAAACCGCGGAATCGCCATCCTGCGCGCTTTCCGGCCGGGAACGGAATTACTAGGCAATGGCGAACTCGCCGAGCGCACGGGTCTGCCGCGCGCCAGCATCAGCCGGCTTGCGCAAACGTTGACCGACGCCGGTTACCTCGAACATGACGTACGGCAGCGCGCCTATCGGCTGGGTGTGCCAGTGCTGACACTCGGCCATGCAATGCGCTCGGGATCCTCGGTGCTGCGGGTCGCGAAACCGCAGATGATGGTACTGGCGCGCCGCCTGCACATCAATGTCGGCCTCGCCGTGCGCGATGGCGACGAAATGGTCTATCTCGAATCCGTACGCTTCAACGCGCGGGGCGCACCGCGCTCGATCGTATCTGGGCATCGCGTGCCAATCGAATTGACCGCACTCGGTCGCGCTTGGCTCGCAGTGGCGCCGAAAGCGGAACGTCTGGCGCTGATGAAACAGTGGAAGGCGAAGCGGCGCGCGCACTGGCACAAGCTGGACCGGGAGATCGCCGAGGCCGCAGCCAGTGTTCAAGGCAAAGGCTATTGCGTCGCCTCGTGGCAGCCACAGGTCGTCGCATTGGCGGCGCCTATTATCACCGGCCAGCGCCCGATCCATGTGCTCAACGTCAGCGTGACGACTGCGGCGCCACTCCCAACGGCGGTGCGAAGTTTGGGGCGGCCGCTACTGACCCTTGCTGAGCAATTGCGCCAGATGATTAGCGAGATCGATGCGTGATTTGCGGCGCAGCGTCATGCCCAGCAATGCGCCCAGGTGCTCTTCAGGTTCAATGCAGGCAAGTCGCGTTTTGAGGCCGCAACCACCCGGTTGATTGCCTTCCTATTTGAAATTGCCCCGCCACCTATCCATCCGCCGACATAAAGTGGGAAAGTGGCCTGCGTTGGTCAGGGTGATACTTGACACATCAGAATAGCTATACAAAACATTATAAGTCATATTCTGAGCCGAGAGAATGGTCGTAATCGCATGATTACCGCCTCCCAGTTGCGGGCCGCGCGGGCCCTGCTTGATGTCGACCAGCGCGAACTGGCGAAACGCTGCGGACTGTCGTTGCCGACCATCCAGCGCATGGAGGCAAGTGACGGCGTCGTTCGCGGCAATGTCGACTCGCTCATGAAGCTGGTCGATGCTCTCACCACCGATGGCATCGAGTTGATCGGCGAAGGCGCGACCAGCAGCGGCGGCGGCCGCGGGGTGCGGCTCAAATGATGGTGGTCAACGCATTTTTCGGCGTGGCGACCTTGGTGGCCTTGACCCCAATTGCTGTCGCGCTGGGTGCGTCATCGGCCAGCAGAGCCACCACTTCCAACGTCATCTACGGCGCCTGCCTAATCGTCACGCTGAGCCTGTGCACGGTCGCGCTGCTTTGCCTGTTCGGAGTTTCGCAACTTTCCGCCGTTGTCTTGCCGCTCGGCCTGCCCTGGCTGGGCGCGCATTTCCGCATCGACGCGCTGGCGGCGTTTTTCCTGGTGGTGGTCAATCTCGGCGGCGCGGCGGCGAGCCTGTTCGCGCTCGGCTACGGGCGTCACGAACACGCGCCGCAGCGGGTGCTGCCCTTCTACCCGGTCTATCTCGCGGCCATGAATCTCGTAGTCATGGCCGACGACGCCTTCAGCTTCCTGGTGTCGTGGGAGTTCATGTCGCTGACATCCTGGGCACTGGTGATTGCCAATCACGAATTACGCGAGAATATGCGCGCCGGATTCGTCTACCTGCTGATGGCGAGCTTCGGAACGCTGACGCTGCTGCTTGCCTTCGGCCTGCTCGCCGGCCCGAGCGGTAATTACGCTTTCGATGCCATCCGCGCCTCGCACCCCAGCGGCACCGTCGCGGCGCTGGCTTTTATCCTCGCACTCACCGGCGCTGGTTCCAAAGCCGGCCTTGTCCCCTTGCACGCCTGGCTGCCGCTCGCGCATCCGGCCGCGCCCAGCCATGTTTCCGGACTAATGAGCGGCGTGATGACCAAAGTCGCGGTCTACGGCTTCCTGCGCGTCGTGTTCGACCTTCTGGGGACGCCGGATTGGTGGTGGAGCATGGCGGTGCTGGCGATCGGCGGCGTCACCGCGGTGATGGGCGTGCTCTACGCGCTGATGCAACGCGACATCAAGCGCGTGCTGGCCTACTCAACGATCGAGAATATCGGGATCATCTTTGCCGCGCTCGGCCTGGCGCTTGCCTTCAAGACCGAGGGGCTGGCCTGGGCGGCGGCGCTGGCGCTCACGGCCGGACTGTTTCACGTCTTCAATCATTCGCTGTTCAAGAACCTGCTGTTCTTCGGCGCCGGCAGCGTGCTCAACGCCACCGGCACGCGCGACATCGAACAGCTCGGCGGATTGATCCACCGCATGCCGCAGACCGCAATCGTGTTCCTGACCGGTTGCGTCGCGATTTCAGCACTGCCGCCGCTCAATGGCTTTGTCTCCGAATGGCTCACCTTCCAGGCCATCCTGCAAAGTCCGCAATTGCCCTCGTGGGGTCTCAAGCTGATGGTGCCTGCCGTCGGCGCACTGCTGGCTTTATCGGCTGCGCTGGCCGCTGCCTGCTTCGTGCGCGCCTTCGGCTTCACCTTCCTCGGCCGCGCGCGCACGCCCGGCGCCAGTAGTGCGCAGGAGACCGACAGCTGCTCTCTCGCCGCGATGTATTTTCTTGGCGCCGCCTGCCTGATCGCCGGCATCCTGCCAGGTATCTTTATCGACGCGCTGGCGCCGGTGGTGCAATCGCTCGCCGGCAGCCGCATGCCGGTGCAGACCGGCGTGGAATGGCTGTCGATCGTCCCGATTGCCGAAAGCCGCAGCTCGTATAACGGGTTGCTGGTGTTCGTGTTCATGGTCGTGTCCGGCGCGATTGCGGCTTTCGCTATTCATCGCCTCGCCTCGGACAAAATCCGTCGTGGCCCGGCCTGGGGTTGCGGCTATCCCGATGCAAGCGTCGCCACGCAATACAGCGCCGACAGTTTCGCACAGCCCATCCGCCGGGTGTTCGGCACCACCGTATTCCGCGTGCGCGAGATCGGCGAGATGCCGCCGCCCGGCTCCACCGCGCCGGCGCGTCTCACCGTGCAATTGCGCGACCTGATCTGGGACCTAGGCTACGCTCCGATCGCTTCCGGCGTGGCCTTCGCCGCCGAGCGGCTCAATTATCTCCAATTCCTCACCATCCGGAGCTATCTCTCGTTGGTGTTTACGGCGCTGGTGCTGCTCCTGCTGGAGCTCGCGATATGGCCGTGATTCGCGACATAGTATTTCAGGGCGCGCAAATGCTGCTGGTGCTTTTGCTGGCGCCACTGCTCACCGGCTTTGTGCGCAAGGTGAAGGCGCGGCTTCTGCGGCGGCAAGGCCCGCCGCTGCTGCAGCCTTATCGCGATCTGATCCGGCTGATGCGCAAAGACGTGGTGCTGGCCGACAACGCGTCGTGGCTGTTCCGCGTTATTCCCTATTTCGTCTTCGCCGCCACCTGGATCGCGGCCTCGCTGGTGCCGACCTTCCGCAGCGGACTGTTGTTTTCCTGGTCGGCGGATCTCATTGCCATCATCGCCGTGCTCGGCAGCGCGCGCTTTTTCCAGGCGCTGGCCGGTCTCGATGCCGGCACCAGTTTCGGCGGCATCGGATCGAGCCGCGAGGTGATGATCGCGTCGCTGGCCGAACCGGCGATGCTGATGATCGTCTTTACACTCGCTTTGATCGCTGGCTCGACCCAGCTCTCGACCATGTCGGCCTTCATGAATTCGCCCGATGTGGGGCTGCGTGTCTCGCTCGGCCTTGGCCTGATCGCGTTGATCATCGTTGCGATTGCCGAGAATGCTCGTATCCCCGTCGACAATCCGGCGACGCACCTCGAACTCACGATGGTGCATGAAGCCATGGTGCTGGAATATTCCGGCCGCCATCTGGCGCTGATCGAATTGTCCGCCGCGCTCAAATTGCTGGTCTACATCTCGTTGATCGCCTGCCTGTTCGCGCCGTGGGGTTTGAGCCCGCCCGCTGCCGAGCCGACGCAGCTGATCGCCGGTGTCGCCGCCTATGTCGCCAAGCTCGGCGCCGCCGGCATTCTGCTGGCGGTGTTCGAAACGGCCATCGCCAAGATGCGCGTGTTCCGCGTGCCGGGATTTCTCGGCGCTGCGCTCATGCTGGCGCTGCTGGCGACGCTGCTGCGCTTCGTGTCGAGGAGCTTCTGATGCATGGGCTGACCTTCGACATCGCGCATCTCTTGGCCGGTTCGCTGGTGGTCATGAGCTTCGTCCAGCTCTATCAGGACAGGCTGTCGGCGCTGATCAATGTCTTTGCCGCGCACGCGCTGGTGCTGGCGCTGTCGGTGGCATGGCAGGCTTTCGCGCAGGGCGCGCCGCACCTCTACATCACCGCGGCGATCGCGCTAGTGTTCAAGGCCATCATCATCCCGGTGGCGTTGCGCCGGATCATGGTGCGTCTCGGCATCCACCGCGAGATCGAAACTGTGGTCGGCGTCGGCCCGGCGATGCTGCTCGGCATCGGGCTGGTCGCGTTGTCGATGGTTGTTATGCTGCGGGTAACCGCCGACGCCGATCCGCTGGCGCGCGAGGATCTCGCCTTCGCACTGTCGGTGGTTCTTCTGGGATTGCTGGTGATGGTGACGCGACGCAACGCCGTCAGCCAGGTCATCGGTTTCATGTCGCTGGAAAACGGTCTGGTGCTGGCGGCGACCGGCGCCAAGGGCATGCCGCTGGTGGTCGAGATCAGCGTCGCCTTCTCAGTGCTGATCGCCTTCATCGTCATCGGCATCTTCCTGTTCCGCATCCGGGAGCGCTTCGACACGGTCGACATGCAGGCGCTCGATAAATTCCGTGGAGAGCGGCGATGATCTTCGACGCACTCAGCGGCGTTCTGTTGATACCGGCTTTGTCGGGCTGCCTGCTTTTCGCCCTGCCCGGCTACAAACTGGCATCGGGGCTCAACGTCCTGGCGACGCTGCTGACGCTGCTGACCGCTTTATCGCTGTTCGTCGTAGAGCCTCAATCCGGTTCTTATCTGCTGGTGGACGACCTCAACAAGGTCTTCATCGTGCTGACCACCTTCGTCGCCTTCACCACCAGCGTCTTCAGCGCCAGCTATATCGAGCACGAAATCGCAATCGGACGGCTGAAGCTGAGTTACGTGCGCTTCTATCACGCCATGTACCAGGTGCTGATGTTTGCCATGAACCTGGCGCTGGTCGCCAATAATATCGGCCTGATGTGGGTCGCGATCGAATTGGCGACGCTGACCACCGTGCTGATGGTCGGCATCTACCGCACGCACGAGGCGCTGGAAGCGGCCTGGAAATATTTCATCCTCGGTAGCGTCGGCATCGCGCTGGCGCTGTTCGGCACGATCCTGATCTACATGGCGGCAAAGCCGGTGATCGGCGAAGGCCTCGACGCCATGGTGTGGACCGTGCTGGTGACTCAGGCCGCCAAGTTCGACCCGGGTCTGCTCAACGTCGCCTTCGTTTTCCTGCTGCTCGGGTACGGCACCAAAGTGGGTCTCGCGCCCCTGCATGCCTGGCTGCCCGACGCGCATGCAGAAGGCCCGACGCCGATCTCGGCCGTGCTGTCCGGCCTGCTGCTCAACGTCGCACTCTATGCGCTGCTGCGCTTCAAGATGCTGCTGGCGCTCAATCCGGCTGCCATCGCGCCCGGCCCGCTCATGGTGACGATGGGGCTGATCTCGTGCGTGTTCGCCGCTTTCATGCTGTACAAGCGCCGCGACATCAAACGCATGTTCGCCTATTCCTCGATCGAACACATGGGCATCATCGTGTTCGCCTTCGGCATGGGCGGACCACTCGCCAATTTCGCCGGCCTGCTGCACATGACCATGCATTCGCTGACCAAGTCGGCGATCTTCTTCGCGGTCGGCCATATCGCACAGGTCAAGGGCACGCAGAAGATCGCCGACATGGGCGGCCTGACCGTGACCCATCCGGTGCTCGGCTGGGGTCTGGTGCTCGGCGTTGTGGCGATCGCGGGCCTGCCGCCGCTCGGCAT
>JANMSZ010000397.1:0-1924 GCA_031389925.1 Hyphomicrobiales bacterium
CCAGGTCCAGAACACCAGCGACAGAAACACTGTCAGCGGGTTGAGCGTCAGCCTGCGGCCGACGACGGCCGGGGTGACGAAATGGCCTTCCAGCGTGGTGAAGGCGAGATAGAGCAGCGGCGCCAGCAGCGCGTGGCCCAGCGTCGGGAACGTGACCAAGGCGACCAGAAACAGTGCGATCTGCATCAGCAGCGCGCCGATATAGGGAATGAAGTTGAGGATGAATCCCAGCACGGCCCATGCGATCGGATCCGGCATGCCGACTGCCCACGCGATCACGCCCGCACCGACGCCGACCAGGAAATTGATCACCGCGACCATGCCGAGATAGCCGGTCAGATTGTGCTCGATGTCGTTCATGATCTTGAGCGTGCGCAGCTTGGTCTCACGGTTGCTGAACATCTCCACCGTCACGCGGCGCAACTGATTGCGGCCGAGCAGCATGAAGAACAGCGTACCGAAGAATACGAAAACCTGGCCGATGCCCGGCGCGACGATGGCCACCACAGGCTGCACGAAACTCGCAATATCGACACCGAAGCCGGCCTTCGCGGCGTCCTTCGGCATCAAGGCATTGCGCATGTCCTGCAAAGCGATCAGCGGCCGGTCGAGCACATGCAGCTTCTGCTGGATGTTGCGCCCGATCTCAGGCGCTTTGCCGATCCAGTCGACCACGGGACCGGCCAGCAAGACGATCACGCCGTAGACCACCGCGATCACCAGAAGCCACAATACGATCGCTGTAAGCAGCGATGGTATCCCGGCGCGCTCCGCGCGGGCCGACAGCGGCCCCAGCATCATCGTGACAACAAAGGCGGAGACCAGCGGCAACAGCAGCGGGCGGCCGAATTCGAGCGCGGCAATGAGGAGGATGAGAAAAATGCCGATGGTCGCCACTTGCGACGTCGTGCGCCAGAGGCGCGATACCTCCGCCACCGGCTGCGGATCGACGATCGTCAAAGGAGAACGCTGCAGACGACGCCCGGCTCGGGGCACCTCAGGCTTAGACATCTAACCGCGCCCCGCTTTCATATCGCGAAACACGCGACCCTAGACAACGATCCACATGCCATTTGGTTGCCACCGTCGGCGAGAAAGCGCTGCGCCGTCATTGTGCCGCGGGAGGATGACCGGCTCCGCCATTGACTCCGAACGCCAAGCCGACCGATGGTTCGCCCCACTTCATAAAAACAACGCCGGTTACCGGCGAATAAGGGGGAGAGACACATGGCTATCCGCAGTTTGTTGCGTGTTTTCGGCATCGTGGCGCTGGCCGCCACCGGCACTTCGGCGATGGCCCAAGAAACCATCCGCCTGCGCATTGCCTCGGGCCATCCGCCGGCCAACACCTACGTCAGCCTGATGCAGGGCTTCTTCGTGCCGGAGGTGACCAAGCGGGTCGCCGCGAAGACCAAATTCAAGGTCGAGTTCGTCGAAGGCTACGGCGGCGCGATGGTGAAGGTCGCCGACACGCTCGAAGGCGTGCAGTCCGGCATCATCGACATCGGCGGCTATTGTTTCTGCTTCGAGCCGTCCAACCTGCCGCTGCACGCGTTCCAGGTCATGCTGCCCTTCGGCACGATGGACCCCACGACCAGCCTGAAGGTGGCGCGCGCCGTGTACGACAAGGTGCCGTACATGTCGAAAGTGTTCGAGGACAAGTTCAAGCAGAAACTGATCGCGCTGATCGCCGACAATGGCTACAACCTCGGCACCACGTTCGACTGGAACAGCGTCGCCGACCTCAAGGGCCAGAAGATCGCCGGCGCCGGCCTCAATCTCAAATGGCTGGAATTTGCCGGCGCAACGCCGGTGCAATCCTCCCTGCCCGACGCCTACACCTCGATGCAGACCGGCGTTTACAACGGCTGGATCATGTTCCCGTCCGCCTGGGTCAACTTCAAGCTCTATGAAGTCGGCAAGA
>JANMSZ010000489.1:0-5745 GCA_031389925.1 Hyphomicrobiales bacterium
GGGCGGTCGAGGCCAGCAGACGGTCGAAACGGACGCTTTTCACTCAACGTCTCCTAAATTCTCGGGGCGCAGGACCCCCTGTATATGATCGGGCCATAGTAACCGATAGTCCTGTATCAGTTACGTTTTTCACAACAAGGCCGGGCCGAAGGCTGGCCCGGTGTGGCTATTTTGCACAGGTAGGCCGGCACCGCGCGGAACGCTGGCTTTCCTGGATTCCGTTGCACAGATCGTAGTGCAACGGCCCGTCACCCCGCCGGTTCCCCCACCGTTTTTGCGACTTTTACCCGATTACTTTTGCGTGATGCCGGATCGCGCCGAACCCGCATCCCCCTTGCGGTGTTATGCCCTTACGCTAAGCTCGAACGCAACCGCCGGTTAAAAGGTGGCCGAAAGGGAAACACCATGGCCTGGACTACACCGACCCTCGTCGAGATTTGCATCGGACTCGAGATCAACGGCTATCTGCCGGCCGAGTTCTGATCGTCTCGCGCTAACACCCCGACAAAATGGGGCGCCTCACCGCCATCGTGCTCGGTTCGGCGGCGGGTGGCGCTTTTCCGCAATGGAATTGCCGCTGTCCGGTGTGTGAACTGGCATGGCGCGGTGATCCTCGTGTTCGCCCCGCCACCCAAGCCAGCATCGCGGTGTCGAGCGGCGACGACCGCTGGACCTTGCTCAACGCCTCGCCCGATCTCGGCCAGCAGCTCCGCGCCACCGCGGCCCTGCATCCCGCCGGTGGTTTGCGCGGCAGCCCGATCGACGCCGTGGTGCTGACCGGCGCCGAAATCGACCAGATCACGGGCCTGCTGTCGTTGCGCGAAAGCACGCCGTTCACGCTCTATGCCACGCCGTCGAGCCACGCCGCGGTGGCGGCCAACGCCATGTTCGGCGCGCTCGGTTCGATGACGCGCCGCGCCATCAATCCGGGTGAGCGTTTCACGCTGGCGGGAAACATCGAAGCCGAACTGTTCATGGTGCCCGGCAAGCTGCCGCTTTATCTCGAGGGCGACGCGCCCGAGATCGGCGCCGAGACCGCGGCCAATGTCGGCGTCGAACTGGTGCACGAGGGCGCGCGGCTGATTTTCGTGCCCGGCGCCGCCGCCGTGACGCCGGCGATGCGCGAGCGCTTCGGTAAAGCCAGCGTCATTTTATTCGACGGCACGCTGTTCACCGACGACGAAATGCAGCGGAGCCACACCGGTACGAAGACCGGCCGCCGCATGGGCCACATGCCGATCGACGGCGAGGGCGGCGCCCTGCAGGCGCTCGACGGCCTTACCGCGCGCCGCATTTTCGTCCATATCAACAACACCAATCCGATCCAGATCGACGGCTCGGCCGAGCGCGCCACGGTCGAAGCCGCCGGCTGGCAAGTCGCCCATGACGGCATGGAGATCGTGTTGTGAAATTACTGTCGCCGGAAAAACTCGAAGCGGCGCTGCGCGAGGTCGGTGCACGGCGCTATCACCGCCTGCATCCGTTTCACGGCCTGCTGCATGGCGGCAAATGCACCAAGGGCCAGGTGCAGGCCTGGGCGCTCAATCGCTACTATTACCAGGCGATGATCCCGATCAAGGACGCCAGCCTGATCGCGCGCTGCGAGGACAGCGCGGTGCGTCGCGAATGGCGCTCGCGCCTGGTCGATCACGACGGTGCGCATGAGGGCGACGGCGGCATCGAGCGCTGGCTCAAGCTGACCGACGGGCTCGGACTGGATCGCGAATACGTCACCTCGCTGCGCGGTCTTTTGCCCGGTACGCGCTTTGCGGTCGAGGCTTACGTCCGCTTCGTGCGCGAGAAAACGCTGCTGGAAGCCATCGCCTCATCGCTGACGGAAATGTTCTCGCCCGCGATCATCGGCGAGCGCGTGGCCGGCATGCTGGCGAATTACGATTTCGTCTCGCGCGAGACACTCAGCTATTTCGACAAGCGCCCGCCGCAGGCTCAGCGCGACGCCGATTTTGCGCTCGATTACGTCAAGCACCACGCCAAGACGCCCGAGCAGCAACAGCAAGTGCTGGCCGCGCTGGAATTCAAATGCAGCGTGCTGTGGTCGATGCTCGACGCGCTGTCATACGCCTATGTCGCGCCCCGCCATGTGCCGCTCGGCGCCTTCGAGCCGAGCGACTGACGGCGATCATTTGGCCGCCTGCGTCTTGTTGATCTCGCGCACGATCGGCCACCACAGTCTCTCTTCATTGCGCATGAATTCTTCGGTTTGCGTCGGCGTCAGGTCGCGCGTGTAGGTGCCCAATGTCTGGAACCGCGCCTGCACGTCGGGCATCGCGACGACCTTGCGCAGATCCGCATTGACCTTGCTGATGATCGCGTCGGGAACGCCGGCGGGCGCCATGAGCACGATCCAGCCGCTCGACACCACGCCGGGGACCGTCTCGCTGATGGTCGGCACGTTTGGCAGATTAGGCAGCCGTTTGAGAGAGGCGACGCCTAACACCTTGACGCTGTCGCCTTGAAGGGCGGGCGCCAGGCCCGCGAGGCCTTCGAATATGATCGGGATACGTCCCGCGATAACGTCGTTAAGCGATACCGCCGCGCCGGCGGAGTGAACGAATGAGACGTTCGCTTTGGCCCGTTCGCGGAACAATTCCCCGGTCAGATGCGATTGGCCGCCACGGTTGGTGGCGCCAAACAGCACAGGCTCTTTGCTCTTGGCGGCAAACGCGATCAACTCGGCGACGGTCTTGACCGGCACATCCTTGTTGACCGCCACAGCGATAGGCTGTTCGCCGACCATGCCGATCGGCGTAAACGCCGTCTGCAGGTTCAAGCCGCCCATCTTGCCTTCCTGCATGACGGGGAGGACCGTGTAGGTCGAGGCTTGCGTCATATAGAGCGTGTAACCGTCCTTCTCGACGCTGCCCGCGGCTGCCGCCTGGGCCGCGATCAGACCGCCGGCGCCGGGACGGTTGAGGATCACGATCTGTTGTTTCCAAATCTGCTGCAGCTTGTCGGCCACAATACGCGTGACCACATCCGGGCTGTTGCCGGCCGCGGCGGGCGTAATAAAAGTCACCGGCCTCGCCGGGTAATCCTGCGCTTGCGCGGGCGGGCTCAAGAAAGCTGCGATTGTCGCGGCGCAACCTGCGGCGAATGCCAGCCGGGTCTTGCTCATCGTTATCCTCCCAAGGGTGAGTTTTGACCTTTTCTTTCCTGTATAACACGCCGGCCGTCGCCGCATAGGCGATGCGTGTCGAGGCTGGGTTCGTGATGCAAGATGGAAGCATTGTTTCAAGCGCCAGGCCGCGTCTGCCCCGCGGCGTGCGGCTCACGTACAACGAGGCGCAGGGCGGCTGGATTCTGCTGGCGCCCGAGCGGGTGTTCAAGGCCGACGCCATTGCGCACGAAATCCTCAAGCGCTGCACCGGCCTGGTGACGATCGAGGCCCTCGTCGACGATCTTGCCACGGCATTTCCCGGCGCGCCGCGCGAGCAAATTCATGCCGACGTGGTGAAATTGATCGGCGGTCTGGCCGACAAAAAACTGCTGGATCTGTCGTGACAGCCGCGGTCGCTTTACCGGCGCCGCTCGGTCTGCTTGCTGAGTTGACGCACCGCTGTCCGCTCGGCTGTCCCTATTGCTCCAATCCGCTCGCGCTCGACAAGCGTTCCGACGAACTCGACACCGCGACCTGGGCCCGCGTGTTCCGCGAGGCGGCGGGCCTGGGCGTCTTGCAAGTGCATCTGTCGGGCGGCGAGCCGGCGGCGCGGCGCGATCTCGAAGACATCGTCAAGGCGGCGCGTGACGCCTCGCTTTATACAAACCTCATCACCTCGGCGGTCGGCTTGACGAGCGAGCGCTTGAACGCGCTGGCCGATGCCGGTCTCGATCACGTGCAGATTTCGATCCAGGACAGCGAGCAGAAATCCGCCGACCACATTGCCGGCTATGACGGCGCCACAGCGCGCAAACGCGCGCTCGCCGCCGACGTCGTGAAGCTCGGCCTGCCGCTCACCGTCAACATGGTGGTGCACCGCGCCAATATCGCCCGCGTCGAAGCGATGGTCGAACTGGCGCTGGCCTTAGGCGCCGGCCGCGTCGAAATCGCGCATGTGCAATATTACGGCTGGGCCTTGAAGAACCGCGCGGCGCTGATGCCGACGCGCGAGCAGGTCGAGCAGGCGGTCGCCGATGTCGAGCGGTTGCGCACCCAGCATCACGGCCGCATCGTCATCGACGCCGTGGTGCCGGATTATTACGCGCGGTTTCCCAAACCCTGCGTCGGCGGTTGGGGCAGGCGGTCGCTCAATGTCACGCCGGCGGGCAAGGTGCTGCCGTGCCACGCCGCCGAGGTCATTCCTGGCCTCGAGTTCTGGAACGTGCGCGAGAATTCGCTCGGCGATATCTGGCGCGCGTCGCCGGCCTTCAACGCGTTCCGCGGCACCGATTGGATGCAGGAGCCGTGCAAGAGTTGTGTGTTGAAAGAGAAGGATTTTGGCGGTTGCCGCTGCCAGGCTTTCCTGATCGCGGGCGACGCCCGCGCCGCCGACCCGGTCTGCCATCTGTCGCCGCATCATGCGCTGGTCGCCGAGCTTGCCGCAGTGCGGGAGGAAGTGGCCTACGACTATCGCAAATAAGCCGGCCGTAAATTCAGCCGATCCCCGATTGCATCCGCCGATTGAAAGTTGGAGACTTATGCCCGATGGAGGCGCGCTCGCCGGGGCGTTCTCTTGATCGGTCGCGGCGAACAGACGCCTCCGCATCAGGGAGGACTTCGATGAATCCGTCATTTACGGCTCGGCGTAGCGTTCTGCTCGCCGGCACGATCGCCGGCCTGTTCTTGGCCGCTCCGGTTTTCGCTCAAACACCACCTGCTTCCGCGCCACCCGCCGCGGCGCCTGCCGCAGCACCGCCCGCTGCGGCGCCGCGGTCGCTGGTCGGCACTCCTCTTTTCGGCCGCCCGGAGGGCAACGAAGCCGCCGCCAAGCTCGCGCCGGTCGCGCCGCCGCCGATCCCAGCCGCCGCCGACAAGCTGCCGACCGCCAAGCTCAAGCTGCCGCCGGGCTTCAACATCGAGGTTTATGCCAGCGGCATTCCGAATGCGCGCACGCTGCGCCTTGGTGACGAAGGCACGCTGTTCGTTGGTAATCGCTTCATCGGCAAGGTGTTCGCGATCGTCAAGAAAGACGGCAAGACCGAGATGAAGACGATCGCCGAAGGCATGCATCGGCCGAACGGGCTCGCCTTCCACAAGGGCACGCTCTACGTCGCCGAGCTTTCCAAGGTCTGGCGCTTCGACAACATCGAGAAGAATCTCGACAAGCCCGAAAAGAAGATGATCTACGACAACCTGCCGAAGGACGAAGCCCACGGCTGGAAGTTCATCGGCATCGGGCCGGATGAGAAGCTCTATGTCCCGGTCGGACAACCGGGCAACAACGTCCTGCATTCCGATGCCCACGGCCAGATCCGCCGTATGAACCTTGATGGCACTGGCGTGGAAGTGATCTTGCGCGGCATGCGCAACACGGTCGGGTTTGACTGGCATCCGGTGAGCAAGCAGCTCTACTTCACCGATAACGGGCGCGATTGGTTGTCCGAAGACGTGCCGGAAGACGAACTTAACCGCGTCACTAAAGTCGGCGAGCACTTCGGAGCGCCCTACTGCCATCAGGGCAACCTGCCGGATTCGGAATTCGGCTGGGGCCGCAAGTGCAGCGAATTCACCCCGCCGGTCGCGTTGCTCGGCCCGCACACCGCCGCGCTCGGCATGCGGTTCTACAC
>JANMSZ010000434.1:0-3821 GCA_031389925.1 Hyphomicrobiales bacterium
CGCCGCACCCTCAAAGGTGCCGAAATCTCGTCGGCCGACTACATCGATACCTTGCAGGCGCGCGCGGCGCTGATCCGCGCCATGGACGCGCGGCTCGCCGATATCGACGTGCTGGTCATGCCGACGTGTCCGATCGTGTCGCCACGGATAGACGAGGTGGCCGATCCCAAGGCCTTCATGGCGCGCAACGCCATGCTGCTGCGCAATACCACCATCGTCAATTTCTTCGATTGCTGCGCGGTTTCGCTGCCGCTGCCGCGCGAGGGCGGCTTGCCGGTGGGCCTGATGCTGATCGCGCGCAACGGTCACGACCGCAAGCTGCTGCGGGTCGCGGCGGCGGTCGAACTGGCACTTGGCTAGAACGTCCGCATTGTCTCCAGCAGAACGCGGTAACGCTCGGCGCCGAACTTTTCCTTCAGCCCGGCTTCATGTTGCCCGGCCAGCACCTTGGCGCGCGCCAGCAGCGTCTGGCCGGCTCGGGTGAGCCGAAGTGCGTGGCGCCGCCCGTCGGCGGAAGAGGGCAGGCGTTGCGTCAGCCCGCGCTGCTCCAGCCGGTGCAGCAGCCGCACCAGCCGGGCCCGCTCGATGCCCAAGGTCGCAGCCAGTTCCGATTGCGAAAGGCCGGTATTGGCGCCAATTATCACCAACACTGAAAACTGTGCCGGGCTGAGATCGATGCCCGAAAGCCTGCGGATAAAGTCCTGAAACACCCAAATCTGCACCCGGCGGATGAAATAACCGAGCCGGTCGTTGAGCGCGCCGAGCTCGACGACGGGCCGGCTGGCGAGCCGCAGTTGCGACGTTTTGCGCAGCAGCAAGACCTTGGGCAACAAGACCTTTGTCGGCTTGAGTTTGCTTCGCGGCATTGCTGAAAGCCCAGTGGCGCCGTCCGGCGGGTGGCCACAGGCGGCAATTACGGTGTTGACGAAATTTGTTGTCCACGTCAACAATGTTGCCAGGCCTGCAACGTCGGGCTGCCGAGGCCGCCGATCTCGGTTTTCGAGCTTGTTAAAGCCGGAATAAATCCGGCATCATCTGCGCCAACAGCCAGAGCGCTGACCAGGGAGGATTTCCATGAAACGCACAACACGCCGCACCTTTACCGCAGGCTTGGGCGCCGCCGGATTTATCGCCGGCACCGCACCGTTCAACATCGGCCGCGCGCAGGGCGCCGGCCTTAAAGTCGGCGTGCTGTTGCCGCGGTCCGGCTTTCAGGCCGGCATCGGCCAGGACTGCCAGCGCGGCGTCGATATTGCCGCCGGCATCCTCAAAGACATGGGCCTACCGCCGCTGCAGATCATCAACGCCGACACCGAAACCAACGTCGAAGTCGCCCGCTCGCGCGCCGAGAAGCTGATCGGTGAGGGCGCCCAGCTTCTGGTCGGCGCTTTCGATTCCGGCCAGTCCACCGCGATCGCGCAGGTGGCCGAGCAGAAGGGCGTGCCCTTCATCATCAACATCGCCGCGGCGCCCCCGATCACCGAGCAGGGCTACAAGTTCGTGTTCCGCAACTTCCCGACCGCGCCGATGATCCTGCGCGACGCCTTCGTCTGTCAAAAGGAAATCTTTGCAGCGACCGGCGCCGCGCCGAAGACCGCGGTGTTCATGCACGTCAACGACACTTTCGGTACCGCCATGGCGGGCGGTATCGGCGCGGTGATGCCGCGGTTCGACATGCCGTACAAGATCGTCGAGACCATCGCTTACGATCCGGCGGCGCGCGATCTGTCGGTTGAAATCTCCAAGGCCAAGGCGACCGGCGCCGACGCGCTGCTGATGGTGAGCCGCCTCAACGACGCCATCCTGCTGACCCGCGAACTGGTCAAGCAGCGCTGGACGCCGATGACGATCATGAGCATGGGCCCGGGCTGGTACGAAGATCAGTATCTCAAGACGCTCGGAAAATTGTCGGACGGTCCGCTGAGCTTTGCGCCTTGGTATGACCCGAACAAGAAGCTGTCGAAGCAACTCGAGGCCGCGCTCGCCAAGTCGCACGCCGGCGTCAACCTCAACACCAACCACGTCTATACCTTCGAGGCGCTGCTGGTTGCCGCCGACGCCTACAAGCGGGCCGGCTCGACCGATCCGAAAGCGCTGGCCGACGCGGTGCGCGCCACCAACATCACCGATAACGTCAGCATCGGCCCCGGCATCCAGTTCGACGCCAAGGGCCAGAACGCGAAGATCATCGGCGGCGGCATCCAGAACCGCGGCGGCAAGCTGATTACCGTCGCGCCGAAGGAAGCCGCCAATGGCAAGCCGGAATGGCCGCTGACGCCTTACGACAAGCGCGCATAACGGACACAGGATAATTGTGCCGGCCGAGATCTATCTGAACGTCGCCGTCGGGGGCGTGTTGACCGGGCTCGTCTACGGCCTGATGGCGCTGGGGCTGTCGGTAATCTTCGGCGTGGTGCGGGTGGTCAACTTCGCTCACGGCGAGATGATGACCATCGCGATGTATATCGCGCTGACGCTGTTCTCGGCTTTTCATCTCGATCCGCTGATCATGCTGATCCCGATCGCGGCGGTGCTGTTCGCCTTCGGCTACGCGCTGCAGGCCGGCGTGATCAATCCCTTTATCACGCGGGCCGAGCACAGCCAGTTCCTGCTGCTGGTCGCGGTGGCGATCATCATGGTCAACGTGTTGCTGATCTTGTTCGGGCCGGATGCGCACGGCATCCAGACGTCGTATTCCTACGACAGCTTCCAGATCGGGCCGCTGATCGTCGACGCCACCAAGGCCTATGCGGGTCTGGCGGCGTTGGTCGTCGCCGCGGCGTTGTTTGCGTTCTTCCAGTACACTGTGTTGGGAACCTCAATAAGAGCCTGCGCCGACAACTACACCGGCGCGCTGGTGGTCGGCCTCGACGTCAAACACCTTTATGCGCTGACCTTCGGTCTGGGCGCCGCCTGCGTCGGCGCGGCCGGCGTGATGCTGGTGCTGATCGTCGACGTCACGCCGTCGCTCGGCCCCGCTTACACCTTGCTCGCTTTCGTCATCGTCATCACCGGCGGGCTGGGCTCGATGCCGGGCGCGCTCTTGGGCGGCGTGCTGATCGGGCTGACTGAGGCCATGGCGGGACTGCTGTTCACGCCATCGGCCAAAAGTATGTTCGCCTTCGCCATCCTGGTGCTGGTGCTGCTATTTCGCCCGCAAGGCATCATGGGCAAAAGAGCCGCATGAACATGCTCGCCCGCCTCATCGACGGTGTGTCGGGCCGGGTTCTGATCCTGCTCGGCCTATTCCTCGTGGTGCTGCTGATTGCGCCGCTGATCGCCGGCGATTATCTGCTCACCGTGCTGATCCTGATTCTGTATTTCGCCTATATCGGCCAGGCCTGGAACATCATGATGGGCTTTGCCGGGCAGTTGTCGCTCGGCCACGCGCTCTATGTTGGGCTCGGCGCCTATACGGCGGCGGCGCTTTACGTTCACTTCGGCATCGGACCCTGGCTCGGCCTGCTGGTGGCCGTGCCGATCGCCTCCATAGCCGGCGCCTTTATCGGCTTTCTGGCGTTCCGCTTCAAAGTCGGCGGCGTCTATTTCGCCATCCTCACCATCGCGGTTTGCGAATTCGCCCGCGTCGGCTTCGACCATCTGGCCTGGACCCATGGCTCGTCGGGCCTGTTCCTGCCGGTCGCGCAATATAGCGGCAACGACCTCTGGAATCTGCGCGGCCGTCCGGCGATGTTCTATTATATCCTGCTCGTCGCCACGACGCTCGCCTTCATCGGCTGCCGCGCGCTGCTGCAAAGCCGCATCGGCTATTTCTGGCGCGCGATCCGCGAAGACGAGGAAGCAGCGCGCTCCACCGGCAT
>JANMSZ010000454.1:0-1781 GCA_031389925.1 Hyphomicrobiales bacterium
AGGCGCGAACCCGGAATCCAGAGGACGATTCCGAGCGTGTTTCTGGATTCCGGGTCCGGCGCTGCGCGCCGTCCCGGAATGACGACTGAGACTTTTTCAACAGCCTGCTAGTCCGATTCCGCGTACCGCTTCTCGAATTCCCACACGTCCTCGAAGCCCATGAGCTTGCTGAAGTCCGCGAACGGATAGAGCGGCACGGCGCCCGTCGTCGTCCCGTTCTTGTGCAGGTCCGAATAGGCGCTCCGCAACGCTTCGCCTGCCGACAAGAATCCAAGTGCCGGATAGATCGCGATCGAGAACCCGAGCGCCTTCAGCCGCTCGGCCGACAGCACGGGCGTGCGGCCGCCATTGACCATGTTGGCCATCAGAGGCTTGCCGTTCCGGCGACCGCACTCGGCAAGTTCGTCCTCGGTCTCGGGCGACTCGATGAAGACGATGTCAGCGCCCGCCTCGCCATAGGCGACGCCGCGCCGAATGGCCTCATCGAGGCCATGCTTCGTGCGTGCGTCGGTTCGGGCAATGATGAGAAAGTCGGCGCTCGAGCGGCTGTCCGACGCCACTTTCACCTTGCGCACCATGTCGGCCATGGGGATCACGCGCCGATCAGGCGTGTGACCGCACTTCTTCGGAAACTCCTGATCCTCGATCTGGATGGCGGCGACGCCGGCCTGCTCGTAGCCGCGCACGGTGTGACGCACATTGAGCAGCCCACCGTAGCCGGTGTCGGCGTCGGCGATGACGGGCGTCTTGGTCATCTCTGCGATGCGGCCGATGCGGTCGATCATCTGCGAATAGGTGGCGAGGCCTGCATCCGGCAGCCCAAGCGCCGACGCGACCGTCCCGTAGCCCGTCACGTACAACGCCTTGAAGCCCATGCGGTCGGCGATGAGAGCGGAGATCAGCTCGAACACGCCCGGCGCCGTGACGAAGCCGCCATTTTCGATTTCCTGCCGCAGCGCTGGCGAAGGCATGGGCGGTGTCCTCCTGAAAATTTGTCCGGACATAAAATCTATGCAGCCGAATTTGCGCAAGCTGTTGAAATGAATCAGCTATGCGGCGTGGCGAACAGATATGAAACAAAAGGATGGTGCCCAGGGGCGGGATCGAACCACCGACACCGTGATTTTCAATCACGTGCTCTACCAACTGAGCTACCTGGGCGCCGACTCTCCAGAAAGCCATTTGGAGAGCGCGGGGCGTTATAGAGGCTTGGATTTGACCTGTCCAGACGAGGCTTTGCGGCCCGTCCCGGCGGCCTCCACGGCCCGGCGGAACCTCAGCTTGAGATCGACCCCGTCGCGGGTCGGCAATACCCGGGGCGGCTCGTCGGCCTTGATGCGGATTCTGGCGAACAGCGTTTCCCGGAAGGTCGCAAGCTCGCCGGCAAGCGCGCCCAGCTCGTTGCCGGTCTTGACGTCGAGCGCGCGCGGAATGCCGCACGCCTTCGCAGTCGCGACGAGGTCGGCCCCGCCGGCCGTATGGCTCGCCTGCATGCCGGTCTCGCCATAGACGCCGTTGTCGAACACCACGATGGCGAGGTTGGGCGGACGCTGCACGCCGACGGTGGCAAGGCTGCCGAGACCCATCAGCATCTCGCCGTCGCCGGTGATCACCGCGACGCGCAGCTTCGGGCGCGCGAGCGCGAGGCCGAGCCCGATCATCGCCGCGCCGCCCATGGCGCCCCAGAGGTAGAAGTTGCGGTGGTCGTCGCCGAGCGAAGCGAGGTCGTAGGTGGTCGAGCCGAGCCCGGTGACGACGAACAGGTCGTCGGGGCGGTCTTT
>JANMSZ010000057.1:0-4758 GCA_031389925.1 Hyphomicrobiales bacterium
GGGTTAAGCGGCGCCATTGCTCCAATGTTCACAATAGCTTACCTTTCCGGCGATCGTACGATCCATAACAAAACAAAATGTGTTCAGCACAAGGGGAGGACAATGACGAAATTCAATCCGATCTCACGGCGTCGCGTCATCAAAGGCGCCGGCGCGCTGGCGGCGGGTATCGCCGCGCCTGCGTTAATTGGCATGCGCTCGGCCTATGCCGCTTACCCGGATCGCGCAGTCAAAGTCGTTGTGGCCAATACGCCCGGCGGCCCGTCCGATCTGGTCGGCCGCATCATTACGGCTGCGCTTCAGCAATCGACCGGCAAGACCTTCATCATCGAAAACATCGGCGGCGCCGGCAGCAATATCGGCATGGGCCAAGTGGCGCGCTCGGAGCCGGATGGCTACACCATCCTGCTCGCGACCAATGCTTATTCGGTCAACGCCACGCTCTACAACAAGATACCGTATGACCCGCTCAAGGACTTTGTCGGCGTCTGCGAACTGGCGACCTCGCCCAATACGTTCGTGGTTAAATCGGATTTGCCGGTAAAAACAATAAAGGAATTCGTGGCGCTCGCGCGCGCCAATCCCGACAAATTCAACGTCTCGGCGCCGCCGATCGGCACCACGCCGCAGATTTCGGCCGAGATGCTCAAGATCCGCGAGAAGCTGCCGAAGCTGGAAACCGTGGTGTTCAAGGGCGGCGGCGACGCGTTGCAGGCTCTGCTCAGCGGCACCGTGCAGCTCAGCTCGGGCTCGCTGCCGCCGGCGGCGCAGCACATCAAGGCTGGCACGCTGCGTTGCCTGGCCGTCACCGGCGAAACCCGCTGGCCCGATATGCCGGATGTTCCGACCATGCAAGAAGCCGGCTACAAGGACTTCGTCTTGGCTACCGACACTGTGTTTCTGGCGCCTGCCAAGACACCGCCCGACGCGGTCAAGTGGCTGGAGGCCGAAACACTTAAGGTCCTCGACACACCGGACATGAAGGCGAAGCTCTTTAAGGCCGGCTTCCAGATACGGCCGAAGGGCGCTGCCGCGGCCTGGGATCGCGTCACCAAGGAAATCGAGATGTTCAAGGGCATCATCAATCAGGCCGGTATCGCCAAGCTTTAATATTGGCCGCTTGCGATCGCGCCCGCCATCGCAAACTCGATGGCGGGCGCGAGTATAAGAGGACCGACCTCGTGCATATCAAAACGATCGAGCCGATCGCGATCAGCCTGCCGATGCTCAAACCATTGATCATGGCGAACGAGACGGTGAGCAGCGCCGACAACATGTTGGTGCGCATCGAAGCCGACAACGGCACGGTCGGCTGGGGTGAAGCCGCTTCGGCGCCCGGCATGACCGGCGACACGCTCGAGAGCCTGGTCGCGGCGGTGAGTTTTCTCGAGCCGCTGCTGCGCGGGCGCGATCCGACCGACATCGACGGCGCACTGCTGGCGATGGACCGCCGCATGTACGGCAATGGCGGCGCCAAAGCCGCGATCGAAATCGCGCTGTTCGATCTAATGGGCCGCGCCGCCGGCAAGCCGGTGCATGCCCTGCTCGGCGACAAAATCCGCAATCGCATGCCGTTGCTCGGCGTCATCGGCGGCGGCGATTTCGAGGGCGATCTGCAAGATGCTGAGAAGAAAAAGAACGCGGGCTTCGTCGCCTACAAGATCAAGGTCGGCATCGACACCGCGGCCAAGGACGCCGAGCGCACGCGCGCGATCTGCAAGGTGCTGGGCGGCGGGCTTTTGATTTCCGCCGACGCCAACCAGGGCTTCAGCACCGAACAGGCCATTGAATACGTCCGTTCGATCAAGGGCGCCGGCGTCGACTTTCTCGAGCAGCCGGTGATGGCCGACGACCTCGGCGAGATGGCCAAGGTGGCTGCCGTCGACGCGGCCATCGCGATCGGCGCCGACGAAGGCATCCATTCGCTCGACGACATCCAGCGCCATCATGACCGAAGGGCAGCGCGCGGGGTCAGCCTGAAAGCCATCAAGCTCGGCGGCATCCGCGCCGTCACCGAAGCCGGCCGGCTATGCGGCCGCCTCGGCATGAGCGTCAATGTTTCGTGCAAGACCGGCGAGTCGAGCCTCGCCTGCGCCGCGGCGCTGCACGTTGCCTCCGTCATTCCCAACATCGACTGGGGGCTGACGCTGACGCACACCGCGCTCGGCGAAGATGTCACCGCGCAGCCCATCGTCACCGCGCGCGGTCACGTCGAGGGCCTCGACCGCCCCGGCCTCGGCGTCGATATCGACGAGGATCGCGTGCAGCGCCACCGCGTCCGTATCGCCAAACGCAACGTTGCCTGAACGGCGCTTTTGGCGCCGCTCAATATTTTTGCCTAATTTATAGGCCTATTTGCTCTATTGTATGCAATTCGAGCCGACGGCGCCCGACCCACTTTCGCGCGAGATGTATATTTTCTTACGTAATTTCAATGGCTTACTGAATCACACGGGCCACCCGGCTCTTGGCACGACCTTTGCGGAGGGTTCCCCACACATACTCGGGGGAGCTCAACATGAAGCGTCGTGAATTTCTGAAGTCGGCGACCGCCTTGGCCGCCACCAGCGCCGTCGCCGCACCGGCGGTGTTCTCGTCTGCGAAGGCGCAGTCGCGCCAGGAGACGATGCTGATCATCTCCGAAAGCGGCCCCAACAATCTCGACATCCATGGCGTCGGCACCAACGTGCCCGGCTACGAGGTGTCCTGGAATTGCTACGACCGGTTGATCAGCCATGAAATGAAGACCGGGCCGAGCGGCCAGGCTTATTACGACAAGGACAAGTTCAAGCCCGAGCTCGCCGAGGACATGAACGTCGGCGACATGTCGGCCACCTTCAAGCTGAAGAAGAAGGCGACGTTCCACGACGGCACGCCGATCACCGCCAAGGACGTCAAATGGTCGCTCGACCGCGCCGTCTCAGTCGGCGGCTTTCCGACCTTCCAGATGGGCGCCGGTTCGCTAACCAAGAAAGAGCAGTTCGTCATCGTCGACGACCACACCTTCCGCGTCGATTTCCTGCGCAAGGACCGCCTCACCATTCCCGATCTCGCGGTGATCGTGCCGTGCATCGTCAATTCCGAGTTGGTGAAGAAGCACACCACCGAGAAGGACCCGTGGGGCCTCGAATACACCAAGCAGAACACCGCCGGCGGCGGCGCCTACAAGGTCGCGAGCTGGGTGGCCGGCACCGAGGTCATCCTCGAGCGTAACGACGCCTGGATCGGCGGACCGTTGCCGAAGACCAAGAAGATCATCTGGCGCATGGTGCCGTCGGCCGGCAACCGGCGCGCGCTGCTGGAGCGCGGCGATGCTGATATTTCATACGAATTGCCGAACAAGGATTTCGTCGAGCTCAAGAGCGCCGGCAAGCTCAACATCGTGTCGACGCCGTTCTCCAACGGCATCCAATATCTCGGCATGAACGTGAAGAACACGCCGTTCGACAATCCGAAGGTGCGGCAGGCGGTCGCCTATGCCATCCCGTACCAGAAGATCATCGATGCGGTGTTGTACGGCCTGGCCAAGCCGATGTTCGGCGCGCCGGCTGGATCGGCGACGCAAGTCGCCTGGCCGCAGCCGCACAAGTTCAACACCGACATCGAAAAGGCCAAGAAGTTGATGGCCGAAGCTGGCTATCCGAACGGCTTCGAGACCACGCTGTCGTTCGACTTGGGCTTCGCCACCGTCAACGAGCCGACCGCCGTGCTGATTCAGGAAAGCCTCGGCCAGATCGGCATCAAGACGACGATCAACAAGATTCCCGGTTCGAACTTCCGCACCGAACTGAACAAGAAAGTGCTGCCGCTGTACCTGAATGTGTTCTCGGGCTGGCTCGATTATCCCGAGTACTTCTTCATCTGGTGCTACCACGGCAAAAATTCGATCTTCAACACGATGAGCTATCAGTCCAAGGACATGGACGGCTTCATCGACAGCGCGGTGACTGCGGCAGCGAGTGCAGACAAGGCCGCCTACGAGAAGGATGTAAAGGGTTTTGTCGATCTCGCTTTCAACGACATCCCGCGCATCCCGATCTTCCAGCCGTTCTCCAACGTCGCGATGCAGAAGAACGTGTCCGGCTACCAGTATTGGTTCCACCGGCGCCTCGACTACCGCGCGCTGGTCAAAGCCTGATCAGGCGTCCGGGCGCGATCGGCACGGATCGCGCCCGGGAGCAAGACTTGCGTTAAGCGGCAAGACTTGCGTTAAGCGGAAAGGGTGCGGGCGATGGGGAAGTTGCTGCTCAAGCGGATGCTGCTGGTGATCCCGAATTTGATCGGGGTGATTGTCATCTCTTTCCTGCTGACGCGGGCGCTGCCCGGCGATCCTGCCGCCTACTTTGCCGGTCCGGCCGCGGACAAAGCGTCGATCGAGCAGATCCGCGTCTCGCTCGGCCTCGACAAGCCGCTGATCGTGCAATTCGGCCGCTATGTGAACGACCTCGCTCACCTCAACCTCGGCAACTCGCTGACGACCGGCCAGCCGGTGCTGACCGAGATCAAGAACCGCCTGCCCGCTTCCGCCGAGCTGACTCTGTTCGGCCTGATCCTGTCGATGGTGATCGCGGTGCCGCTCGGCATCCTCGCCGCGGTCAAACAAGGCTCGTGGATCGACCATACCTGCCGCGTCGTCGCCACGGCCGGCGTATCGCTGCCGGTGTTCTTCACCGGCCTGCTGCTGGTCTATATCTTTTATTTCCTGCTCGGCTGGTCGCCCGCGCCTTTGGGCCGTATCGACGTGTTCTCCAGTCCACC